>JBHIBR010000242.1:0-3652 GCA_046759145.1 Nitrospinota bacterium
GGACCGAATACACAGCTAGGGCGTTTAGAGGAAAGCGAGTATATGATAAATGGAAGCCACATCCTATAGGAAAGCACCCTGACGATGTTTGGATTATGCAACCAATTATGCCTTCTTCAAAAGAACGTCTGAGTTACCCGACCCAGAAACCATTAAGACTTCTTGATAGAATAATAAAAGGGTCGTCCAATCCAGAAGACCTCGTCTTTGATCCATTCTGCGGTTGTGGTACGACTCTCGTTGCTGCACATCGCCTTAAAAGAAAGTGGTTAGGCATTGACGTTTCTCCCACGGCTTGTAAATTGATGAAGCGCAGACTGAGTAGAGAAGCTGCAACTAAAGTAGAAATAGTGGGACTTCCCTTGGAAATATCCGAGCTCCGGTCGCTAAATTACGTGGAATTTCAAAATTGGGTTATTGGCTCTTTGGGCGGAACTGTTTCAGACAAGCCATCTAGAGACATGGGAATAGATGGCTACTCGTATATGGTCCGTGAACCGATACAAGTAAAACAGCAAGAAAACGTTGGCAGGCCCGAACTGGATAAGTTCCAAAGTGCAATTAGGCGCAAAAAGAAACGGAAAGGCGTGTTGGTAGGCTTTAGCTTTACAAAAGGAACATATGAAGAGGCAGCGCGCCTCAAACATGACGATGGAATTGAAATTGAGCTAATGAATGTTGATGATGTTAGAAGAGCTCTAGAATCTACATAACATAAAAAAAGGAACTACGGGAGGAATCTTCGGATTGACGCGGGAGGAGAGGCTGGGATAAATTGCTCATTTTGCGGCGCCGGAGGAAGGGGAGTCCGTGTTTGAGAGCCTAACCCGCAGATTCGAGGCCATCTTCCGGGGGCTTCGCTCCCGGGGGAGGCTCAGCGAAGCCGACGTGGCCGGGGCACTTCGGGAGGTGCGGGTCGCCCTCCTGGAGGCGGACGTCCACTTCCGCGTAGCGAAACGCTTTGTGGAGCGCCTCAAAGAGCGGCTGGTGGGCGAGGAGCTGAGCCAGACGCTGAACCCCGGCCAGCAGGTGGTGAAGGAGGTGCACCGGACTCTGGTGGAGCTGCTGGGCGGAGCCCACGTGCCCCTCACCCGCTCGGAGGCGGAAGGTCCCACCTTGACGTTGCTGGTGGGCCTCCAGGGCTCGGGGAAGACGACGACAGCGGCGAAGCTCGCCGTCCGGGCCCTCGGGCAGGGAAGGAGGCCGCTCCTCGCCTCTGCGGACCCCCGCCGGCCGGCGGCTGCCGAGCAGCTCCGCCAGCTCGGCCGCCAGGTGGGGGCGGCGGTATTTGAGTCGGGCGGGAAGGAGGACCCCATCGCCATCGGGCGGGAGGCGGCTGAGGAGGCCCGGCGGGGGGGCTACTGCGAGTGCATTGTGGACACTGCCGGGCGCCTCCACGTGGACCGGACGCTCATGGAGGAGATCCGCCAGATGCGGCGGGAGCTCGGCCCCCAGGAGGTGCTCCTCGTGGCCGACGCCCTCACCGGTCAGGACGCGGTGAACCTGGGACGCGCCTTCCACGAGGCGGTGGGGCTCACTGGGGTGGTGTTGACCAAATTGGATGGAGACGCCCGGGGAGGCGCGGCCCTCTCCCTGCGGGAGGTGACGGGGGTGCCCATCAAGCTCGTCGGGGTGGGAGAGAGGCTGGACGCCCTCGAGGAGTTCCACCCCGAGCGGATGGCGGGCCGCATCCTGGGGATGGGAGATGTGCTGGGCCTCATCGAGCGGGCGGAGAAGAGCCTGGAGGCCGAGAAGGCGCAGGCGCTGGCGGAGAAACTCTCCCGGGACCGCTTCACCCTGGAGGACTTCCGGGAGCAGCTGTGGCAGCTGCGCCGCATGGGGCCGCTGGAGCAGTTGCTGGAGTTGGTCCCCGGGCTCCGCAGGCTCTCGCCCGCCCCCCTCGACGAGCGGGAGCTGGTCCGGGTGGAGGCCATCATCAACTCCATGACCCCTGGGGAGCGGAGGGAGCCCTCCCTCATCAACGGGAGCCGCAGGCGGCGCATCGCCCGGGGGAGCGGCACCTCCCCCCAGGAGGTGAACCGCCTGCTGCGCCAGTTCGCCGAGATGCGGAAGATGGTCCGGCAGGTGAGTCGGGGCGGGCTGCGGGGGAGGGGAGGTATGTGGAAGGGCATGTCCCCGAGCTGAGGAGGGAGAGGGTGGCAGTCAAGATCCGACTGATGCGCGCAGGAGCCAAAGGGGCTCCTTTCTACCGGGTGGTGGTCGCCGAGGATCGCGGCGCGCGCGACGGCCGCTACGTCGAGGCCATCGGGCACTACGACCCCAAGAAGGACCCCCCGGAGGTCCGCCTGAATGAGGAGCGGGCCCGCACCTGGCTCCGCCGGGGGGCGAAGCCCACCGCGACCGTTCGGAATCTCCTCCGCAAGGCCGGGGTGACCCGATAGGAGGGAGTCGGCGTGGCCGCGCGCGCTGTGGCCATCGGACGGGCAGTCCGAGCCCAGGGTTTGAGGGGGGAGCTCCGCGTGCAGCCCTGGGTGGAGCCCCTGAGCCTCTACCGGACCTTGGCCCGCCTGGGCGCGGATGGGGAAGAGGGCTTCGGCCTGCGCGTCGAGCGAGCCCACCCGGTGGGGAAGGGGATGGTGGCCATCAAACTCGAGGGAGTGGACTCCGCCGAAGAGGCCGGAGTCCTGGTGGGGCGGGTGCTCTTCGCCCCCCGGGAGGACCTCCCCTCGGCGGAGGAAGGGGTCTATTTCTGGGAGGAACTTGAAGGACTCGCCGTCTACGACGAGGGAGGGGAGTACCTGGGGCGGGTGGTGGACATCTACCCCACGGGGAGCAACGAGGTGCTCGTGGTCCGGGGGGAGCGAGAGTGGGACATCCCCGCCCTCCGCGATGTGGTGCGCCGCGTGGAGCCCGAGGCGGGGCGGATGATGGTCCGTCTCCCCCCGGGGCTCGGGGACGAGGGAGACGATGCAGTTTGAGATCCTCACCGTCTTCCCGCGCATGTTCGACTCCGCCCTGGCCGAGGGGGTGGTGGCCAAGGGGATGGACCGGGGGCTCATCCGGGTGCGGTGGTGGGACCTGCGCCAGTTCGCCGGGGGGCGCTACCGCCAGACGGACGATTACCCCTACGGCGGAGGGTCGGGGATGGTGATGAAGCCCGAGCCCATCGCCCGGGCGCTGGATGCTCTCCAGGCCGAGGGGCCCCGGGCTCACGTGGTGCTCCTCACGCCCCAGGGAGTGCCCTTCCGCCAGGAGCGGGCGGCCGCCCTCGCGGAGCGGGAGCGCGTCGCCCTCCTGTGCGGTCGCTACGAGGGGGTGGATGAGCGCATCCGCCTCCACTTCGTGGACGAGGAGCTCTCGGTGGGTGACTACGTCCTGACGGGGGGAGGGCTGCCCGCCCTGGTGGTGCTGGATGCCGTGGCGCGCCTGGTCCCCGGCGTGCTGGGAAGCGCGGAGTCCACCCGTAGCGATAGCTTCGCCGACGGGGTGCTGGAGAACCCCCACTACACGCGGCCGGCGGAGTTCCGGGGCCACGAGGTGCCCGGGGTGCTCCTCTCGGGGGACCACGCCGCCATCCGCCGCTGGCGGCGCAGGGAGGCGCTGCGGCGCACCCGGGAGCGGCGGCCCGACCTGCTCACCCGCGCCCGCCTCTCGCCCGAGGACCGCGAGCTGCTGGAGGGCCTGGGCTAGG
>JBHIBR010000243.1:0-3637 GCA_046759145.1 Nitrospinota bacterium
CCTCCCTCACGCCAGGAGGTGCTCGGCGATGATGAGCCTCTGGATCTCGCTCGTGCCCTCGTAGATCTCGGTGATCTTCGCGTCGCGGAAGTGGCGCTCGGCCGCGAACTCCCGGATGTAGCCGTAGCCCCCGTGGACCTGCACCCCCTTGGTGGCGGCCCCCATGGCGCACTCCGAGGCAAAGACCTTCGCCATGCTGGCCGCCCAGCCGAAGGGCTCTCCCCCGTCCTTCAACTGCGCTGCGCGGAGGGTGAGGAGGCGGGCCGCATCGAGCCCGGTCGCCATGTCGGCCACCATCCACTGGATGGCCTGCTGGGCGCCGATGGGCCTGCCGAACTGCACCCTCTGCCGGGCGTGGGCGACAGATTCCTCGAGCGCCGCCCGGGCGATGCCGAGGGCCTGGGCCGCGACCCCGATGCGACCCCCCTCCAGGGTCTTCATGGCGATCCTGAAGCCCTGACCCTCCTGGCCCAGGAGGGCCTCGGCGGGGATGTGGCACCCCTCGAGGATGATCTCGGCGCAGGAAGTGGCCCTGAGGCCCAGCTTCCCCTCGAGCCTGCCGACGGCGAAACCGGGCGCGCCCGTCTCCACCAGGAAGGCCGAGATGCCCCGGTGCCGAAGTGCCCGATCCCGGGTGGCGAAGAGGAGGCAGAGGTCAGCCTCCCGCCCGTTGGTGATGAAGCGCTTCGTCCCATCGAGCCGCCAGCCGCACCCTCCCCGGCGGGCGGTGGTGCGGAGGCTGGCGGCGTCGCTACCCGATTCGGGCTCGGTGAGGGCGAAACAGCCGAGTTTCTCGCCCCGGGCGAGGGGGGGGAGCGCTGTCTCCCTCTGGGCCGCGCTCCCGAACTCCAGGATGGGGGCGCAGACCAGGGAGTTGTTGACCGTCATGATGGCGCCCGTGCTGGCGCAAGCGCGGGAGATCTCTTCCATCGCCAGGACGTAGGAGACGGTGTCCACCCCCGCCCCCCCGTACGCCTCGGGCACCATCATCCCCATGAAGCCGAGCTCGCCCAGGCGCTTCACAAGGTCGGCCGGGAACTCCTCCCTTCGGTCCAGCTCCGCCGCCCGGGGGAGGAGCTCCCGCTCGGCGAACTCCCGCGCCGTTCGCTGGATGAGACGCTGCCCTTCGGTGAGCTCCACGTCCATAGCATCTCCCGGCTCGCATCCCCTTGCCCATCCGTGTGCGGAATATGCTAACACCTCCCCCCCGCAGCCGCCAACGCTACGGGCGCGCGCGCCGCAGCCCTTGTCCTCCTCGCCCGCGCCCCCCATAATGGATGAAAAGAGCAACCGGATCCCCCCCCGAAGGGAGAGCCCCGCCATGAGCACACGCGCCCGACTCCCCGTGCTGCAACCCGAGGAGGTGGTGGAGCGCCTCCGGGCGGCCGCCCACCCCCAGAGCGGGAATTTTTACGCCATGTACTCGAGCGTCCTCGGGGGCATCGTGACCGACCCCGCCTTCATGGTGCTCCCCATCGACGACCACATGGTCCACCGGGGACACGCCGTCTTCGACACGGCCATGATCGTGGACGGCAAGGTCTACCAGCTCGACCCCCACCTGGACCGCTTCCTGCGCTCGGCAGAGGGCGCGCGCATCCCTCTCCCCTTCCCGCGGGAGCGGATGAGGGAGCTCATCCTCGAGACCTGCGCCGCGAGCCGCCAACGGGATGCCTCGGTCCGCTACTGGCTCTCGGTGGGCCCAGGGGGGTTCGCCCTTGGGGTGGGGGAGTGCATCGGGTCGAGCCTCTACGTCATGGTATTCAAGGGAGTAGATTACGAGGAGCGCTACTACACCGAGGGGATGCGCGTGGTGACGAGCACCGTGCCCATCAAGCCTCCCCTCTTCGCGCGTACGAAATCCAACAACTACCTCACCAACGCCCTCCTCCTGATCGAGGCCAACGACAAGGGGGCCGACAACGGCATCTTCGTGGACGCGCGGGGCTGCGTGGGCGAGAGCTCGCACATGAACATCGCCTTTGTGAGCCAGGACGGGGTGCTCCGCCACCCGAAGTTCGACGCCATCCTCTCGGGGATCACGGTGCTGAGGCTCCTGGAGCTGGCCCGCGGGCTCATCCCCAAGGGCCTCATCCGGGACGTGCGCGTGGAGGATATCCCCGTCGAGGGGGCGAAGAGAAGCCGCGAGGCTTTCCTCATCGGCAGCTCGATCGCGGTGGCCCCGGTGGTGGAGTGGGATGGCGCCCCCATCGGGGACGGCAAGCCGGGCCCGGTGGCGCTGGCGCTGCGGGAGCTGCTGGAGGAGGATAAGCGCAGCGGAGAGGGACAGCTGATACCCCTCGAATACCCAGATTGAGCCCCTCCGCCCGGCCGGGCCGGAAGGGAGGGGCCGGCTCAGCGGCGGGGGAGGTGGATGGCCTCGCTGCCGACGTCGTGGGCAGCCTCCTGGATGGCTTCGGCCAGGGTGGGGTGGGCGTGAACCGTGCGGGCGAGGTCCGCCACGGTGAGGCCGGACCGAATGGCGAGGGCCGCCTCGTGGACCAGGTCGGCGGCGTGGTCGCCCACGATGTGCACCCCCAGGAGGCGCCCGCTCTTCCCGTCGGCCACCACCTTCACCTCGCCCGCCGTCTCGCCCTCGGCCATCGCCTTCCCGAGCGCGCGCAGCAGGAAGCGCCCCACCCGGACGTCGTGGCCCGCCTCCCGGGCCTCGCGCTCGCTCATGCCCACCACTCCCACCTCCGGGTGGGTGAACACGCCGGCCGGGATGGCCGAGTAGTCCATCCTGGCGTCCCTCCCCAGGGCGTTCTCCACCGCTACCACCCCCTCGGCCGAGGCCTTGTGGGCGAGGAGCATCCCCCCCACCACGTCGCCGGCGGCGTAGATGCCGGGGACGCTCGTCTCCATCCGCTCATCCACCCGGATGGCTCCCCCGCGAGCCAACTCGACGCCCACGCCCTCAAGGCCGACCCCGTCGCTGTTGAGTGCCCGGCCCACCGAGACGAGCACCTTGTGGGCGGAGAGCTTCTCGCCACCCTCCAGGTGGGCGACCATCTCCTCCGCTTCCGGGGCCACGCGGAGGATCTTGCAGCCCGTCAGGAGCTTCACCCCCGCTTTCCTCAGCTCCCGGCCGATGGTGCGCGAGACGTCCTCGTCCCCCTGGGGGAGCGCCCGCTCGAGGAGCTCCACCACGGTGACATCGGCACCCAGCTCCCGGTAGAGGAAGGCGAACTCGCACCCGATGGCGCCCGCCCCGATGATGAGGAGGCTGGGCGGGAGCTCCCGCAGGTGGACCGCCTGGTCGCTCGATAGGATGCGCTCGCCGTCGATGGGGAAGGCGGGGAGCGGGGCGGGGCGGGAGCCCGTGGCGATGAGGACCTTCTCGCCCTCGACCTCGAGGGCCAAGCCCTCGGGCGCCTCCACCCGGATGCGGCCCCGGTCGAGGAGAGCGCCCTGGCCCCGGATGTGGTCCACCCCGTGGCTCTTGAAGAGGGACTCGATCCCCCTGGCCAGCGCCGCGACCACCTTGTCCTTGCGCTCCACCATCGCCGCGAGGTCGGGGAGGGCCCGTCCCTCGAGCCGGATGCCGAACTCCCCGGCCCTGCGGATGGTGCGAAGGGCCCCGGCCGAGGCGATGAGGGATTTGCTGGGGATGCATCCCCAGTGGAGGCAAGTCCCC
>JBHIBR010000244.1:0-3632 GCA_046759145.1 Nitrospinota bacterium
TGGGGCGCTCCCCCGGGCGGCGGGCTGGGTCATCGTCCACGATGGGGTTCGGCCCTTCGCCACGGCTGCTCTCTTCGAGCGCTGCCTCGAGGCGGCCCGGAGGACGGGGGCGAGCCTGGCGGCGGTGCCTGTGAGCGATACGCTCAAGAAGGAGGCAAAAGAGGGCGAGCGGGGCAGGAAGAGGGAGACTTCGCCGCCCAAATGGTCCCAGAGAGGAGCCGGTTTCGAGACCCCCCCGGAGGCCCCGGGGGGGCGTCGCGTCGGGAGGACTCTCTCCCGGGAGGGCCTCTGGCGGGCCCAGACGCCTCAGGCCTTCCGGCGCGAGCTCCTCGAAGGGGCGCTGAAGAGGGCCCAGGAGGAAGGGTTTGTGGGGACTGACGAGGCCTCCCTGGTCGAGCGGCTGGGGGAGCCGGTGGAGCTTGTCGAGGGGGAGGCCTGGAACCTGAAGGTCACCACTGCGGATGACCTCGCGATGGCGGAAGCTTTCTCGAAAAGGGGCTCGGGCGCCCGCGTCGGCGTGGGAGTAGACTTCCACCGGCTGGTCGCGGGGAGGAAGCTGGTGTTGGGTGGGGTGGAAATCCCCTATCACCTGGGTCTCCTGGGACACTCCGACGGCGATGTGCTCACCCACGCCATCTGCGATGCCCTCCTCGGGGCGGGGGCTCTTGGCGATATTGGGCTTCACTTCCCCGATACCGACCCGACCTATCGGGGCATCTCGAGCCTGAGGCTCCTCGAGATGGTGGGTGATTTGTTGAAAGAAAAAGGCTTCGTCCTCGGAAACGTGGACGCCACCCTCATCGCCGAGGCCCCCCGCATAGCCCCCCACTGCGTCTCCATGCGCCGCGCCCTCGCCGCCGCCCTCGGCGTGGAAGAAGCGCGCGTGAGCATCAAGGCCACCACGGCCGAGGGCCTGGGCGCCCTGGGCCGGGGGGAGGGGATGGCCGCCCACGCCACCTGCACCCTCAGAGAGAGGGGGGCCCCGGGCCAGGGCGGCCCTTGAGAGGGGGGAGAAGAGTGCCCCTGCAGGTCTACAACACCATGGCCCGCCGCAAGGAGCCCTTCGAGCCCCTCGAGCCGGGCCACGTGCGCATGTACGCCTGCGGGATCACCGCCTACGATTACTGCCACCTGGGCCACGCCCGGGGGAGCGTCGTCTTCGACATCATCCGACGCCACCTGGAGCACTTGGGCTACCGGGTCACCTATGTGCGCAACTTCACCGACATCGACGACAAGATCATCCGCCGCGCCCAGGAGCAGGGCGTAGAGCCCTGCGAGCTGGCCGAGCGCTTCATCGAGGAGTACAACCGCGACATGGACGCCCTGGGGGTGCGAAGGGCGGACATCGAGCCCCGGGCCACGGACTACGTCCCCCAGATGGTGCGCTTCATCCAGAGATTGGAGCAGAAAGGGTTTGCTTACCGGGCCGCGGAGGACGTCTTCTTCGATGTGGCGAGCTTCCTCCGCTATGGGGCCCTCTCTCACCGCGACACCGAGCTGCTCGAGGCCGGCGCCCGGGTGGAGGTGAACCCCCACAAGCGCAACCCCCTCGATTTCGCCCTCTGGAAGGCGGCCAAGGCGGGCGAACCCTGGTGGGAGAGCCCCTGGGGGCCCGGCCGGCCGGGCTGGCATATCGAGTGCTCCACCATGAGCATGGAGCTGCTGGGAGAGCAATTCGACATCCACGCGGGGGGGGAGGACCTCGTCTTCCCCCACCATGAGAACGAGATTGCCCAGAGTGAGGCCCGCACGGAGAAGCCCTGGGTCCGGTACTGGCTCCACAACGGCTTTGTGACCATCAACCGGGAGAAGATGTCCAAGAGCACCGGGAATTTCTTCCTCATCAGAGCGCTGCTGGAGAGGTTCCCGGCTGAGGTCGTGCGGTTCTTCCTGCTGACGACCCACTACCGGAGTCCCGTGGATTACGCTGAAGACCTCATGCGCGAGGCCTGGCGGGCCCTCGACCGCCTCTACAACGTGCGACTCCGCCTGGCAGAACTCCCCCAGGGCGGGGAGACGGGCGGCGGCGCCCCAGCGCGCAGGCGCGCTGGGGACCCCGGGCGGCGCGGCGGGGCGCATCGCGGAAGCGGTGGCGGCTGTGCGGGCCGAGTTTCGAGAGGCCATGGATGACGATTTCAACTCCGCCAAGGCCATCGGACACCTGTTCGACTACGGCCGGAGACTCAACGCCATCCTGGATGAGCTCCCCCCCGGGGAGCCACTCCCCCGCAAGGCCGAAGCCGAGGGTGTGTTCCAGGAGGTGGGGGAGGTGTTGGGCCTATTCGGCGTGCCTCCGCTCGAGTGGTTCCAGAAAGAACGGCCGGGTGGCGAGGGAGAGCGCGTGGAGGAGGCCACCATTGAGCGCCTCGTGAGGGAACGCCAGGAGGCCCGAAAGCGCAAGGACTGGCGCCGAGCGGATGGGATCCGCGAGGAACTCTCTCGAATGGGCGTCCTCTTGGAGGATCGGCCCGAAGGCACGGTCTGGAAGTGGAGGACCTGAAAGCCAGGAGGGGGCGCCGGAGGGGAGAGGTGCTCTGCGGGGTCCACGCCGTGTTGGCCGCCCTGGAGGCGGGCAGGCGTCCCCTCCGCCGCATCTTCCTGGCGCCGGGCCGCGCCGGCGCGCCGGCCGCGCGCATCCTGGAATTGGCCCGAGGGCGGGGCGTGTCGGTGGAGCGGGCAGGGGCCGAGCGGCTCTTCCGCATTGCCGGGACCGAGGGGCACCAGGGGATCGTCGCGTTGGGAGCGCCCCTTCCCGAGTGCACCCTCGAGGAGCTCGCAGTAAGGTCGCAACCCCCTGCGGGTCCGCTCCTCGTGCTGGACAACATTCAGGACCCGCGCAACCTGGGGGCGCTCCTCCGCACGGGGGCGGGGCTGGGGGCGAGCGGGGCGCTCCTGACGGAGCGCCGTTCGGCAGCCATCACGGCGGTGACGGCGAAGGCAGCGGCGGGGGCGCTCGAGTACCTGCCCTTGGGGTTCACCCCCAACCTGGCCCGGGCACTGGGGGAATTGGGCCAGGGGGGCCTCTGGCGCGTGGCGGCCGACCCGGAGGAGGGAGAGGAGCTGGGAAGGTTCCGCTTCCCGCAACCCCTGGCGCTGGTGCTTGGGTCTGAAGGGAAGGGGGTGAGGCCCCTGGTGCGAAAAAGCTGCGATGGTGCCGTGAAAATCCCGATGGCCTGTGATATGATTGGGTCGCTGAATGTGGTGGTTGCGGCGGGCATTGCGTTATACGAAGCTGCTCGGCAGCGGGGAGAGGCAATATAGGATGTCCCCGGGGTCCGCGCGGGAGCCCCGGCGATGGGCAGATTCCCCTTGACAGGGGGATGTTTTCCCTCTATATTTAGTAGTTTGTGGCCTGGCTGGCGTAGCTCAGGGGTAGAGCAGCTGATTTGTAATCAGCCGGTCGGGGGTTCGAATCCCTTCGCCAGCTCCAGAGGGGGCACAGGAGATGAGGCGTCGGCGGGGAGGTTCCCGAGCGGTCAAAGGGATCAGACTGTAAATCTGACGGCGTACGCCTTCGGAGGTTCGAATCCTCCCCTCCCCACCACGAGGGCGAGGCGGTCCTGGCCGCTGAGGTTGTTCCAGGGGTCGGGGGCGGGAATAGCTCAGTTGGCAGAGCATCAGCCTTCCAA
>JBHIBR010000245.1:0-3599 GCA_046759145.1 Nitrospinota bacterium
TTCCCTTTGCCATTGCAGTACTGGCTGGGGTGATTAATCTGATGATCGTGGGTTCGCTACGATACCACATCACCAGAAAGGAAGCGGCGTCGGCGGCAGAACTGAAAACGGCCTAAAAGCTGATGCGGCACTCCTGGCCCACGGGGTTAAGGTGGGTAAAGTGATTTGCTAGCGCTCAGCGAATCATCTATTGAAAGTGCCCCCTTCCCCCAGCCTCCTCACCATCTCCCCCAATAGCCACGCCCGCTCGGGGACGGAGGGGACTTCGAGGTATTCGTCCTCCCGGTGGAGGTTACCGCCGACGGGGCCGAGGCCATCGAGGGTGGGGACGCCCAGGGCGGCGGTGTAGTTGCCATCGGAGGTCCCGCCCGTCGCACTCTCAGCGACCTCGAACCCTCCCGCCCGGGCGACCTCCTGCGCGAGAGCCACCAGGCGCGCCGTCCCCTCGCTCCGCTCCATCGCGGGCCGTCCCCCGAGGTGGGTGAGGCGGGTGCGGGTCCCTTGGACGTAGGTCCGCCCTGCCAGCGCTCTCAACTCCCCCTCCATCCGCGCGAGCTCGGCGGGGCTATAGGCGCGGAATTCCACCGTGGCGGCGGCCTCGGGGGGGACGATGAAGGGGCGCGCCCCGCCCGAGAGGCGCGTCACGTTCACCGTCCCCCGGCCACCGACTTTGGCGAGCTCGATTCGACTGAGCTCATCGAAGTCAGTCGAGCCGGGCCGGAGCGATAGTGCCAGTTCTTCCGAGTCCCCCGTGATCGAGGGGGGCTCAGGGGAACGGGCAAACCGCCCGGGGCCGCTCGGTGGACCGACGCGTGGCCCCCCGCTTCCCGCCCGCGCGATGGCGTGGGCGGCGACCACCTTGTGGGCGAGCTCGAGGACGGCGCTCCTCCCCTTCTCGGGCTCCACGCCCGCGTGGGCCGCCACCCCTTCCACCTCCAGGCGAAAGAGGCTGTTCCCTTTGCGGGCGCTCACCAGCGAGCCGTCGGACCTGGCGCTCTCCAGCACGAGGACGGCGTCGCAGCCCGCCGCGAGCTTCTCGATGAGGGGGCGGGAGGAGGGGTTTCCCACCTCCTCGTCCGAATCGTAGAGGAGGAGGATCTCCCCGAAAGAGCCGAACCCCGAGGCGAGCAAGCCCTCGAGGGCGTAGAGGGCGGCGAGGAGGCATCCCTTCATGTCGGCCACGCCGGGGCCATAGGCCCTCCCTCCCTCGACCCGGAATGGGCGCTTCGCGGCCTCCCCCACGGGAAAAACGGTGTCCATGTGGCCGAGGAGGAGGAGGCGTCCGCCGCCCTTCCCGCGGAAGGTGGCGAGCAGGTGGCGCGCCACGTTTCCCGGGGGCTCAAGCGGAGCCCGCATCCCTGCAAGGGCTCCCGGTTCGAACGCCACCTCCGCCCCCAAGGCCCGGTAGCGTTCGGCAAACCACCTCCCCACCTCCTCCGTCCCCTCCCTGTGGGAGGAGGGCGAGTCGATGGCGACGAGGTCCGCAAGCTCCTCCGGATAGCGCGGGAGGCGCGAGTCGAGGAAGCCCCGGAGAGATGCGCTAACCAAGGCGCCTCTCCCCTTCCCGCCCCTAGGCTTCCCGGTCGAAGACGTAGAATCGCCCCGAGTGCGTGTCGCCCGCGACCTCGAGGTCGTAGAGGCCCGCCGGGAGACGCCGGAAGACCTCGCCCGCCTTCTCCAGGTCTCCTTCGGCCGCGCACTGGCTCAGGTAGAAAGCCCGAAGGGCGCCCGGGGGGATGCGGCCCGGGTAGGAGTCGGGGTGGCTCGCGAGCCCGGCGAGGAGGGAGGCGTCCACGGTCGAGCCCATCTCGCGCCCCGTCAAGGTGCACACCCGCTCGGGCCGGTGGACCACGTCGCCATCCAGCCTCTGCCCGATCGCGTCCAGGCTGAAGACGAGGAGGCAGTGGGTGGCGGAGGGGGGGACGAGCGGCTCGCCAGGCCGGGGGGCCTTGAGCAAGCGCTTGCGCGAGCCGTCGCTCTTGACCAGGATGACTCCCCGAAAGCCCGATGCGCGAAGCCGCTCCACCTCGTCCACCTCGAGCCCTTTCAGCGTGTCTTTAGGGAACTTTCCGCTCACGAGGGTCAAAGCCCCTCTCCTCTCGACCTCCTCCACCGCCGCCCGGCACCAGTCCCCCAAGTCCTCTTTCAGGAGGAGGGAGGGGACGTCCTCGGCGCGGAGGATGTGGAGGTTGGTGGTGCAGGTGAGGAGGACCGGGAGGCCGCGGGCGAGGCACTCCGCGGTGAGGCGGCGGGTGAGGGTGGCCTTGCCGCCCGCCCCCATGATGGCGAGCATGCTCCCCGGACCCAACCCCAGGAGCCCGCTCAGATCCGAGTGGACGCGCATGGAAAGCCCTCAGGTTGGCCCTCAGGTCCAACCCTCACGCCGCCCGGCGGTAGAGGGATTCGATATCCTCGCGCGTCACCCGCCGGGGGTTGATGTCGAGCAGGCGCTTGATCCGGAGGGCCGCCTCGGCCAGCTCGGGGATGGCCTCCTCGGGCACATTCACCTCCCGCAGCCGCCCCGGCACCCCCACGTCGCGGCAGATCTGCTCCACCGCCACCACCGAGCGCGCCGCCCCGTCCCGGGGAGAGAGGCCCCCCACCCACTCGCCCATCGCCTCCGCGACGCGGGCGTACTTTTCGAGGTTCGCCACACAGTTGAACTCCATCACGTGGGGGAACATGAGCGCGTTGCTCACCCCGTGGGAAATTCCGAAGCGCGCCCCGAGCGGGTAGGCCAGGGCGTGGATGGCCCCCGCCCCCGCGCCGGTGAGCCCCACCCCGCCGTAGTAGCTGCCGAGCGCCATCCGCTCCCGCGCCCGGAGGTTCGCCCCGTTCGCCACCGCCTCCCGCAGAGAGGAGGCGATGAGCCGGATGCCCTCCAGGGAGTACATCTCGCTCATGGGGCTCGCGTTGGTAGCCACATAGGACTCCACGCAGTGGGTGAGGGCATCCACCCCCGTGGCGGCGGTGATGGCGGGAGGGCAGGTGAGTGTCAATTCCGGGTCCACCACGGCGGCCCGCGGGATGATGTAGGTGCTCACGATGGCCTTCTTCACCCCCTCTTCCTTCACCGTGAAGATGGCGTTGGGGGTGGCCTCGGCGCCCGTGCCCGCGGTGGTGGGGATGAGGATGGTGGGGAGGCCGGGCTTGGGGACGAGCTCGACGCCCAGGTAGTCGCGGGGCTCGCCCCCGTTTCCAAGCAGCATGCCCATGGACTTCCCCACGTCCATGGAGCTGCCGCCCCCCACCCCGACTACGAGGTCGAAGGCCTCCTTGCGGTAGCGACCGTAGCAGGCTTCGAGCGCCTCGATGGGGGGCTCGGCGGGGCACTCATCAAAGACCTCCGCCTCCGCACCCGCCGCTTTGAGGGGGCCGAGCACCCGGTCCACGATGCCCGCACCCCGCACCCCCCGGTCGGTGAGGATGAGCGCGTGGCGGGCCCCGACGGAGCGGGCCTCCTCCTTCACCTTCTCCACGCAGCCGCACCCGAACCAGGTGCGCATGGGAAAACGGATGCTGAAGACGCCCATGCCTTCGCCCCCCACGCGAGAAAAAGCGCCACCGGGGATTTCCGCCCCACGGGGCGCATTATGGGG
>JBHIBR010000246.1:0-3581 GCA_046759145.1 Nitrospinota bacterium
AGGCGGGCGCGCGCAAGCTTCATGAGTTATATCTGGCGAACTGCTGGGAGGGTCACTTCCGCCGGATCTTCTTCACGAGCCACACCACGGGGTCGTAGTACTCGTCCACCACCCGCTCCTTGAGGGGGATGATGGAGTTGTCGGTGATGCGGATGTTCTCCGGACAGACCTCGGTGCAGCACTTGGTGATGTTGCACAGGCCCATCCCCGCCACCTCCTTCATGTGCTCGGCCCGAGAGAGGGTGTCCAGGGGATGCATCTCGAGCGCCGCGAGCCGCACGAAGAAGCGCGGCCCGGCGAAGACCTCCCGCTTGTCGTGGTTGCGCAGGACGTGGCACACGTTCTGGCAGAGGAAGCACTCGATGCACTTGTGGAACTCCTGCACCCGGTCGATGTCCTCCTGCATCATCCGCCAGGTGCCGTCGGGCTCGGGGGCCGGGGCCGGAAGGGTGGGGTGCGCTTCGCCACCTCGAAGTTGTAAGAGACGTCGCTCACCAGGTCCCGGATGACGGGGTACGCCCGCATGGGCTCCACGGTGATGGGCGTCCCTTCCGGGAACAGGTCCATCCGCGTCATGCACATCAGCCTCGGCTTCCCGTTCACCTCCGCGCTGCAGGAGCCGCACTTGCCCGCCTTGCAGTTCCAGCGCACCGCGAGGTCGAGGGCGTGGTGGGCCTGGATGTAGTGGATGACGTCCAGCACCACCATCCCCTCCTGGACGGGCACCCGGTATTCGCGGAACTCCCCCCCCGACGCGTCGCCCCGGAAGACCCTCATCACCGCTTCGGCCATCTATTTGCCCTCGCCCTCGAATAGCTTTTTGAGCTCCTCCGGCATCTCGGACAGCGGCGCCCGCGAAACGCTCATCCGCCCGTCCACCTTGCGGACCACCGCGTTCACCCGGGCAAATTCAGCGTCTTCCCCCGGGTAGTCGGTGCGGGTGTGGGCGCCGCGGCTCTCCTTGCGTTCGAGCGCCGAGAGCGCGATGGCCTCCGAGACGGTGAAGAGGGAGCGCAGGTCGAGGGCCATGTGCCATCCGGGGTTGTACTGCCGGTGCCCCTCGACCCGGACCCTCTCGGCCCGCTCCCGGAGCTTGGCCAGCTCTTCCAGCGCCCGCCCCAGGTCCGCCTCGGCGCGGATCATGCCCACCAGGTTCTGCATGGTCTCCTGCAGGTCCTGGTGGATGGCGTAAGGGTTCTCCCCGCCCGGGCCCTCGAAGGGCGCGAGCGTCTCCCGGGCGGTGGCTTCCACCTCCTCGGGGTTGACCCGGAGGCTCCCGCCCACCCCCTTGGCGTATTCCGCCGCCGCGAGACCGGCCCGCTGGCCGAACACCAACAGGTCGGACAGGGAGTTCCCCCCCAGGCGGTTCGCGCCGTGCATCCCCCCGGCCACCTCGCCCGCCGCGTACAGGCCCGGCACCGTGGCCGCGGCCGTATCAGCATCCACGCGCACCCCGCCCATCATGTAGTGGCAGGTGGGGCCCACCTCCATGGGCTCCTTGGTGATGTCCACCCCGGCGAGCTCCTTGAACTGGTGGTACATGCTCGGGAGCTTCCGCTGGATGGTCGCGGCGTCCACCCGGGTGGCGATGTCCAGGAAGGCGCCCCCGTGGGGGCTCCCGCGCCCCTCCTTGACCTCGGTGAGGATGGCCCGGGCCACCACGTCGCGGGTGAGGAGGTCGGGCGTGCGCCGGTTGTTCTTCTTGTCGGTGTACCAGCGGTCGGCCTCTTCCTCCGTCTCCGCCGTCTCCGCCCGGTAGAAGTCGGGGATGTAGCGGAACATGAAGCGCTCGCCCACCGCGTTCTTCAGCACGCCCCCGTCGCCCCGGACCCCCTCGGTCACCAGGATGCCCCGCACGCTGGGGGGCCAGATCATGCCCGTGGGGTGGAACTGGACGAACTCCATGTCCATGAGGTCGGCCCCCGCCTCGTAGGCCAGGGCGTGGCCGTCGCCCGTGTACTCCCACGAGTTGCTGGTGATCTGGTAGACCTTGCCCACCCCGCCCGTGGCGAGGACCACCGCCTTGGCCTTGAAGGCGACAAACCGGCCGCTCTCCCGCCAGTAGCCGAAGGCGCCGCACACCCGGTCCCCGTCCTTGAGAAGCCGGGTGATGGTGCACTCCATGAAGACGTCGATCCCCTGGTGGACCCCGTGCTGCTGGAGGGTGCGGATCATCTCCAGGCCGGTCCGGTCGCCCACGTGGGCGAGGCGCGCATAGCGGTGGCCGCCGAAGTCCCGCTGGAGGATGCGCCCGTCCTTGGTGCGGTCGAACAGGGCGCCCCACGCCTCCAGCTCCCGCACCCGGTCGGGGGCCTCCTGGGCGTGGATCTGCGCCATGCGCCAGTTGTTGAGCATCTTCCCGCCGCGCATGGTGTCGCGGAAGTGGACCTGCCAGTTGTCCTCGCGGTAGACGTTCCCCAGGGCGGCGGCGATGCCGCCCTCGGCCATCACGGTGTGGGCCTTGCCCAGGAGCGACTTGCACACCAGAGCGACGCGCACCCCCTGGGCCGCGGCCTCGATGGCCGCCCGCAGGCCGGCCCCCCCCGCCCCGACGACGAGGACATCGTGCTCGTGGGTCTCGTAGGCGTCCATCAGAAGAACCTCACGTCGCTAATGAGGCCCATGGAGAGGAGGCGCACGTAGAGGTCGGCCAGCGCCACTGCGAAGAGGCTCACCCACGCCCAGAACATGTGGTGCTCGTTCACCAGGCTCACTCGTCTCCAGAGGCCGTAACGGTTGGGGCAGGTGGAGAAGCAGTCCAGGTTGCCGCCGATGAGGTGGCGGAAGGAGTGGCAGGAGAAGGTGTAGAAGGAAAGGAGGACCACGTTCGCGAGCAGGACGAGGGAGCCCACCCCCACGCCCAAGCGGCCCTCGAAGATGAAGGCGTAGAGGGCGTCATACCAGAGGAAGGCGAGCACGATGATGGCGGTATAGAGGAAGTACCGGTGAAGGTTCTGGAGGACGAAAGGAAAGCGCGTCTCTCCCCGGTAGCCCGTCCGGGGCTCCGCAACCGCGCAGGCCGGCGGGTCCCAGAAGAACGCCCGGTAGTACGCCTTCCGGTAGTAGTAACAGGTCACCCGGAAGCCGAGCGGAGACCAGAGGATGAGGATGGCGGGCGAGAAGGGCCACCAGCTCGGCTTGAAGAGCGGCGAGTAGAAGGGAGAGAGATAGTTCCCGTACTCGTAGTGGGCCCCCTGCAGGGCCGCCCAGGTAGCGTAGATGGCGAACGCCCCGAAGGCCACCACCACCAGGACAGGCTCCACCCACCAAGCGTCCCGGCGCATGGTGAGGGGGGCCGGGCCGGTCTGCGGAACCGAGGCGTTCGCGGTCATCTTCCCTCTATCTCTTCTGCGTTCAGCGGGCGTAGGCCCGGGGTCCATCCCGGAAGAGGTCCCCGCCGTGGATGTCGTTGGCCACTGCGGCGGGGAAGTCCTCCACCTCCAGGAGCAGCAACGCCTCGGGGCCCAGGTCCCCGTAGGCCACGGGCTCCACCCGCCGGATGCGCTTCGCCAGGAGCGCCCCGAGGCCCCCCACCGCCGCGAAGTAAACCGCCCGGTGGCGCACCAGCGCCTCCGCCACCG
>JBHIBR010000247.1:0-3538 GCA_046759145.1 Nitrospinota bacterium
GAGGAGAAGGAAGTTCGCCCACTGGATGAGGAAAGAAACGTCGAGCTGGAGCACCAGAGAATACTCCCCTGCTGTGGAGGAACTTCCCCCCCGGCCCGCCCACAAACGGATAAGCTTAGCCGAGGGACGCCGGCCCGGTCAACCTCATGTGAAAACTTTCACCGGGGGCGGACCTCCCCCGACCAAAGCACCCATCTCGCGGTCGGGTGTTATTATACGGCATCGGCGCCAAGGTCGGCGGGCCGGTCAGGCGTGAAATGAAGAGCGCAGGGAGGTGCTCCAAAGCTGCACCTACCCTTATAATCAGCATGGATACCAGAGGGAGGATTTCCGTCCGGGGGGAAAGCATGAGAGCCTGGCCACTTCGCCCCGCGCGGGGGTTTGTTTTCACTCTTCTCTTCTGCGTCCTCCTCGGCCCGCTTGCGCCTTCCCTCGCGGCCCCGCAGCCCAAGGAAGGGTCCCTCCCCCCGACCGCCCCCACGCCCGAAGACCGCGAGGCGGCCCGGAAACTCTGGGTGATGGGCTACCTTTTCCACGAGATGGGCGCTTACCGGCGGGCCATCGCTTTCTACCAGGCCTCGCTGGAGAAGGCGCCCTCGGCCGAGGCCTACACCTTCTGGGCGTGGAGCCTGAGCCACCTGGGGGAGTTGGATGAGGCCATCCGCCTGTGCAAGAAGGCCATCGCGGTGGACCCCGACTTCGGCAACCCTTACAACGACATCGGCGCCTACCTCATCGAGAAGGGCCGGCCCGAGGAAGCTATCCCCTGGCTCAAGCGCGCCATGCAGGCCAAGCGCTACTGCTGCCCCTTCTTCCCCCACTACAACCTGGGGCGCATCTGGGCCGCCCGGGGGGAGTGGAGGAAGGCGCTCGCCTCCTTCCGCAAGGCCCTCGACCTCAAGCCCGATTTCGAGGCCGCCCGGCAGGCCATCCAGGCCATCCAGGAGCACGTCCGCGAGCTCTGAGGCTTGCGGGGAGGGACCGCGGGCGGACGGGTTCGGCGCTTCCACCTTCCTCGCCCATGGGCGCACGTTCCGGGGCGTCGACCCGGGAGGGGAGAAACCTCCCGCATTGCCTTCGCCACAACCAGCCTGGGCTGGGGGACCACACTCCCCGAGGCCATCCGATTCGCCGCGGAGAACGCCTTCGGGGGCGTAGAGGTGATGGCGGACAACCCCCTCCTCCACCCCGACCTCCTGGGCCACCCTGCGCGCCGTGAGGCGCGGCGGCTCGCCGAGGATGCGGGCATTTCTCTCTCCCTGCACGTCCCTCTCTCGATGAACAACATCGCCTCCCACCTGCCGGGCCAACGGCGGGAGTCGCTGCGGGAGCTGCTTGCGGCCATCGAGCTCGCGGCCGACCTGGGAGCGGGGGTCGTCGTGGTCCACCCGGGGAGGCTCGCCATCGAGAACCTGGTCACATCGTGGACCGACGTGGCCCCCCGCATGCAGGAAGTGGTGGACCTCGCGCGGGAGCTGGGGGGGCCCTGGGTGGGGGTGTGCTTCGACGTCGCCCACGCCCACCTAGCCGAGACCGTGGAGGGGGCGCTCGCGGCGGCGCCCGGGGAGCTCCTCTTTCACTGGCATCTCCACGACAGCCAGGGCCAGAAGGACGAGCACCTGGAGCTGGGCCGGGGGACGGTCTCTTTCACTCCCTGCATCCCCCGTATGCGGGCCTCCCGGGCGCTACTCGCCCTCGAGGTGCTGGGGGAGGAGGGCGACCCCCCAGGGGCCCTCGCCCGCAGCCGCGCTTGGCTGGAACGTTTGTTGGCAGCGTAAGAGGAGCGGGCGAACCCACACCAGACCAGTGGCCGGGGCCCCTCAGAGGCCGATGGCGCGAGAGAAACTCTCCCAGTCAGCGAGGTCGGCAAGCAGGTGGTCGGGCCGCGAGCGGGCGAGCTCCTCCGCGCTCTCCGCCCCCGTCGCCACGCCCACCGTCACCGCCCCCGCCGCCCGGCCCGCCCCCACATCCCGCCCGGTGTCGCCCACCACGTAGGGTCGCGCTCTGCGGGGGGCCCCGTCGAGTAACGCCCACCCCCGCCGGATGCCCCGACGGATAATCTCCGGCCGGTCAACCCCCTCATCCCCGAACCCGCCGAAGGAGAAAAAACGGTTCAGGTCCGCCCGGGCGAGCTTGAGGCGTGCCCCTCGCTCGATGTTCCCCGTCCCGAGGCCCAGGATCACGTCGGGCCGTCCGGAGAGGCGCTCCAACAGGGGGACCACCCCCGGCATCACCCGGTAGCCCGGCGAGCGGGGGACCTCTTCTTCCAGGACTTCAAGGTAGAGGCGGAAGAAAGCGTCCAGCTCCTCGACCGTGGGCCCCCGGGCCAGGCGCCGCTGGAACATCTCTCTCACGATGGAGACGTCCGTGCGGCCCTGGGGGGAGACATCCTCCATCCCCCCGACGACGCCGAAGAGGGCGAGGAAGGCGCGTTCCAGGGAGCGGTGGCCCGCCCCTCCGCTCTGGATGAGGGTGCCGTCCACGTCGAAGAGGATGAGGCGACACTCGCCCTCTGATGTCACAGACTCCACCCCTTTTGCTTCAAATGGCTTCACCCGCTTGCTTTCCAACGCTCTCTCGCACATTTTCCTGAAGCCATTTTGTGAACATCTCCTGGGGCATGGGGGGAGCCAGGAGATAGCCCTGGGCGGCACGGCAGCCGTGAGCGGCCAGGAACTCCCGCTGTTCCTCCCGTTCCACTCCTTCGGCGATCGTCTCCAGCTTGAGGCTGTGCGCCAGCGTGAGGATGGCGGTTGTGATGGCCGCATTTTCGCGATCCGCGGGGATGTGCTGCACGAAGGATTGGTCGATCTTCAATTTGTCTATCGGGAAACGCCTCAAGTAAGTCAGCGAGGAATACCCTCTGCCGAAATCATCGATCGAGAGTTTCACGCCCATCTCTTTGAGCGAGCGCATGGTCGCGATGGAGTAGTCCGCGTCCCGAATGGCGATGCTTTCGGTGATCTCCAACCCCAAGCAGGCCGGGCTCAGGCCGGTTTCGTCCAGAACCCTGACGATGTCCTCCACCAAACCTTTCTCCCGGAACTGGCGCCCCGACAGGTTGATGGTCACCTCCATGGGCGGAAGACCTTCTTCTTGCCAGAGCCTGTTTTGCCTGCACGCCGTGCGCAAAACCCACTCCCCGATCGGCACGATGAGCCCTGTATCCTCGGCCAGGGAGATGAAGGCCGACGGAGGGATCACGCCGGCTTCGGGGTGTTGCCAGCGGACGAGCGCCTCGAAGCCGATGGTCCTGCCCGTCTTGAGGTCCAACTGGGGCTGGTAGTGCAGAACCAGTTCGTCTCTTTCCAGGGCCTTCCGCAGGTTGTTTTCCAGCTTCAGGCGCTCCAAGGTCAAAGCGTCCATGGACCGATCGTAGAACTTGAAGTTGTTCCCGCCCTCCGCCTTGGCGCGGTACATGGCGATATCCGCCCTCTTGAGGAGGGTTTCGACGTCCGTCCCATCGGACGGATACAGGCTGACGCCGATGCTGGTCGCGAAGAAAAGCTCGTGGCCTTCCACCTCGAACGGTTGCGAA
>JBHIBR010000248.1:0-3506 GCA_046759145.1 Nitrospinota bacterium
TGGAGGATTTCACCGAGGAGCAGATCCGCGAGTGGCTCAAGACGAACCCCACCCCTAAACCGGGCAGCGTGCGCGCCCACAACCAGAAGGTGAAGTGGCAGGCCGTGGCGCCGCCCCTGGGCGGGCGGGAGAGTGCGGAGGAGGCGCGCCTTTTTCGGGGCCACATCCTGGGCGGAGCGGGCTTCGCGGAGCACTGGTTCGGCCGGGGCGACGATGTGACCCGTGCGACTGCCGCCGAGATGGGCGAGCCCATCCTGAAGCGCCTCCGGGCCCGGCAGCATTTTGTGCGCCACATGCTGGAGCACATGCTGGGCTTTGCGGCCGACCAGTGGGCTCTCCACAACCCCGCTGAGGCGCGGGAGGTGCCGGAGGAGGCGCTGCGCGATTTCCGGGTGGTGCTCCCCGAGCCCTCGACCCGCGATGTGGCCCGGGCGGCGGCCGCCCTCAAGGACGCGGCGGCGGCCTTGGCCCAGGCGGAGGAGCGTGGCTGGCTGGCCGAGGGGGAAGCCGCCCGCGCCTTCTCGCTCGTGCTCTGCCACCTGGGGGTGCCGGAGAAGAAGTAAAGGGGACGTTCACGCTTTCATTCCGAGCGCAGCGAGGAATCTCGGGGTTGGCTCCCCGGCGAAGCAGCCGAGACCCCTCGGCTGGCCCTCGGGCCGGAGGCTCGGGGTGACGGAGAAGGGCGCTCGGGGGGACCATCGGAGCGCCGCCGTTCCGGCGGCAAAAACATCGGAACGCCGCCCTCTGGGCGGCAGCCACAGCGGGCGGCTTGGCTGGATGCCGGCAAGGATGCCGGCGCTCCGTCGCTGAGGGGGTCCATCTCGGGGGAGGGGATATGCGCTACGAGCTCAAGGTGGCCTATGGCGATGAGTGCACCCGTTGCGGGCGGGAGTACGGGCACGGGGAATATGTGTTCACCGTCTTCGCCGAGGACCGGCAGAACGGCGAGAGCCTCGCGGCGGAGGCCATCTGCCGCGCCTGCCTCCGGCTGCCGCCCGAAGAGGGCCCCCCGCGCGACCGGGTGCTCGGCTACGCCCCCTTCATCTCCCCCTGCTCCCTGAACGGGGAGCAGAACTAGCGCCGAGAGATCACCTGAGGGACCCCCTTTTGGAAAAGGGGGTCCCTCAGACCCCTCCCCGAAAACTTTCGGGCGAATCCGCCCGGGGAGGGGATTCGCTAGAACCCACCGCTGTCATTCCGAGCGCCAGCGAGGAATCTCGGTTGTCCCGGAGGGGTCTTTCGACAGCAAGGCTCCCTGAGCGACGAAGCCCCTCTCCTCGCCCAAGGGAGGTCGCGGGTTTTGTTCCCTGGCGAAGCAGCCGAGACCCCTCGCGGAGCCTGCCCTGAGGCAGGCACCCCGCTCGGGGTGACAACGAAGGGGCTCGGGGTGACGCCACAAAGAGTTCACGGTGACATCTGTATCCGAGGAGGTTCGAAGTGAGCGAACAGCAGGTGCGCCTGGAGGGGGGGAGACTCCTTGAGGCCGTGGCGGGCGCCGAGGGGCGCGAGTGGGAGGTTGTCCTCATCCGGACGGGCCTCTCGGCCAACGGGAATTTTTATCCCGAAGAGGTCCTCCGGCGCTCCCTCCCCCTGTTCGAGGGCGTGCGCGCCTTCGCCGACCACGGGGGTGGGCCGGAGCGCTCGGTGCGCGACCTGGTGGGATGGTTCAGCGGGGCCAGGCTGGAGGGGGGGCGCGTCCTCGCCCGCTTCCACCTGGTCGAGAGCGCCGAGTGGCTCCGGAGCCTCCTGCTCGACGCCCACCGGCGGGGGAGGCCCGACCTGGTGGGGTTCTCCATTGACGCTGCCGTCCGCGCTGGCCGGCGGATGGGGCCCGAGGGCCCGCGGACCGAGGTGGAGGAGATCCTCCGTGTGTTCTCTGTGGACGTGGTCACCGAGCCCGCGGCAGGCGGGGCGGTCCTGCGACTGGTGGCGAGCCGGGGCGAAGGGCCGAAAGCCCTCGCAGAGGTTCTCATCGAGGAGGAAGCCATGAAAGAGCAAGGGCACGAGACGAATGGGACGGGGCCTGAGATGGGGCACCCCGACGCGCAGGCGCGTTGGGGACCCCAGATGGGAGCCCCGCCAGCGGATGGCGAGCGCGACGCCCTCCTGCGCGAGGCGAAGGAGGCGGCCTCTCGCCTCATCCTGGAGGCCGAGCTCGCCGAGGCGCATCTGCCTTCCCCCCTGGAGAGGGCGGTGCGGGAGCGCTTCGCCGGCCGGCCCGCTGGAGACAGGGCGGAGGTCCGGGGGGCAGTGCAAGAGGCGCGGGAGCTCTGGGCGGCTCTGGCACAGCCGGGCGCGCTCCGTGAGCGGACGGGCGTGGAGGTGGTCCGCGACGAAGCCGACAGGCACGCCCTCGCCCTCGACGGCTTCTTCGCGGGGGAGGACCTCGAAGGGGTGGCGCGGTTCCGCAATCTCCGGGAGGCCCACCGGGTCATGACGGGCCGCCCCGTGGAGGACGCGGGACAGCTCCTGCGGGAGAGCCACCCGGACTACTGGCGCGCGGGTGTGCGGGTGCGCGAATCGCTCCAGGGCTCGAGCTGGGCCGAGGCGCTGGGCGATTCCATCCGCAGGCGGGTGGTCGCCGAGTACAACCTCCCCCAGTTCCGGGACTGGCGGAAGGCGGTCTCGAGCGTCGTGCCCGTGATGGACTTCCGCACCCAGCGGCGGGTGCGGGTGGGGGGCTACGGCTCCCTGCCATCTGCGCCCGAGGGGGCCAACTACACGAAACTCACTTCGCCCACGGACGAGGAGGTGACCTACAGCCTCGCCAAGTACGGGGGCACCGAGGACCTCACCCTCGAGATGGTGGCCAACGACGACGTGGGGGCCATCCGCCGCATACCGCGGGCGCTGGGGCTCTCGGCGGCCATCGGGGTGTACCGCTTTGTGTTCGACATCTTCAAGGACAACCCCACCTACGAGCCCGATGGCCTGGCGCTCTTCCACGCGAGCCACAACAACCTCGACAGCAGCGCCCTCTCGGCCACTTCTCTCTCTTCCGCCCGCTTCGCCATGCGGAGCCAGACGGCCTACGGGAGCGCCATCACAGATCTCGGGGCGATGAACCTCCCCTTCAACCTCATCGTCCCCAGCGAGCTGGAGGAGACGGCCTTTAAGCTCGCAACCTCGGCGGTCTTCGTGGCGAGCGGGGAGGGCGCGACAACCCCCAACATCCACCAGGGCCTCCAGGTGGTGGTGGTGGACTACTGGGCCGACGCCAACGACTGGTGCCTCACGGCCAACCCCCGCTTCATACCCACCATCGAGGTGGGCTTCTACCAGGGCCGCGAGGAGCCCGAGCTCTTCGTCCAGGACCTCCCCAACGTGGGGAGCCTCTTCGACGCGGACAAGATCACCTACAAGATCCGCCACATCTACAGCGGCAAGGTGCTCGACTACCGCGGCCTCTACAAGTCGGCGGTGGTGTAAACGGGTAGAACGTTCTGCCGGCGATGGGCTTTCACGCGGGGGGATGCGCGGAACGCCGCCGTCCCGGCGGCAGTCGC
>JBHIBR010000249.1:0-3497 GCA_046759145.1 Nitrospinota bacterium
GGTGGAGAATTCGTGATAGACCCCCTCGACGCGCACCGCCGTCACCGCGGCCCCCCGCAACGAGGAGAGGGTCACCCGCCGGAGGGCGTTCCCGACAGTGGTGCCGAAACCCCGTTCGAAGGGCTCGGCCACGAAACGCCCGAACGTCGGGGTGAGGGATTCCTTCTCGCATTCCAGGTGTTTGGGCTTGACGAACTCGTCGAGGACTTTCATGCTCTTCGCTTCTTCTCTCCTCCCCCGGGGCGCCTCGCCCGGGGACTCTTCCTACTTGGAGTAAAGCTCCACGATCTGCTGCTCCTGGATGGCCAGCTGGATGTCCTCCCGGGCGGGCAGGGTCTGGACGGTGGCCCGGAGCCCCTCGGGGTCCACCCCCAGCCAGGGAGGGAAGCCCCTCTGGCTCCCCTTCTGGACTGCCTCCCGGATGAACCCGAGCCCCTTGCTCTTCTCTTTCACCTCCAAACGGTCCCCCAGTCGAAGCACCAGGGAGGGGATGGTCACCTTGCGGCCGTTCAGCCGGATGTGGTTGTGACCCACCAGCTGGCGGGCCTGGGCTCGGGAGTTGGCGAAGCCCGCCCGGTACACCACATTGTCGAGGCGCAGCTCTAGGAACCTCAACAGCGTCTCCCCCGTGACGCCCTTCCGCCGCTCGGCCTGGTCGAAATAACGCCGGAATTGCCGTTCCAGCACCCCATACACCCGGCGGACCTTCTGTTTCTCGCGGAGCTGGAGCCCGAAGTCGCTCACCTTCGAGCGGCTCGTCCCGTGCTGGCCCGGTGCGTAGCCCCGCTTGTCAAAGGAGCATTTGTCGCTCAGACAGCGGTCGCCCTTGAGGAAGAGCTTCATGCCCTCCCGCCGGCAAAGACGACATACCGAACCTCGATAGCGCGCCAAGATTTCCTCCTCTCCGGGCTACACCCGACGCCGCTTGGGCGGGCGGCAGCCGTTGTGCGGAATGGGCGTCACGTCCCGGATGAGGCTGATCTCCAAGCCCGCCGCCGCCAGGGAGCGGATGGCCGCCTCGCGGCCCGCCCCGGGACCTTTGACCTGGACCTCCACCGAGTTCACCCCCAGGTCCCTCGCCTTCTTGGCGGCCGCCTCCGCCGCCACCTGGGCCGCGAAGGGGGTGCTCTTCCGGGCGCCCTTGAACCCCTGGGAGCCCGCGCTCGACCAGCACACCACGTTGCCCGTGGCGTCGGTGATGGTGACGATGGTGTTGTTGAAGGTGGCCTGGATGTGGGCCACGCCTTTGCCGATCACCCGCCGCTCCCGCCGCCTCTTGCCGCCCTTCTTCGGACCTTGCGCCACCTTCCACCTCCTTTAGGGCTTCCTGGCCCGCGCGCCCACCGTGCGGCGGGGCCCCTTCCGGCTGCGCGCGTTGGTGCGCGTGCGCTGGCCGCGCGCTGGCAGGCCCCTGCGGTGGCGCAGGCCTCGGTAGGAGCCGATGTCCATGAGCCGCTTGATGTTGGTGGCCACCTCCCGCCTGCGCTCGCCCTCCACCCGGTGGCCCTGCTCGATGATCTCCCGCACGTTGGCCAGCTCGCGCTCGGTGAGGTCCTTCACCCGGGTGTGGAAGTTCACCCCCGCCTGCCCCAGGATCTTGCGGCTGGAGGAGCGGCCGATCCCATAGACGTAGGTCAGGGCCACCTCCACCCTCTTGTCGTTGGGGATGTCCACGCCCGCGATGCGCGCCATGAGCGCCCTCCTCCTAGCCCTGCCGCTGCTTGTGCTTGGGGTTCGGGCAGATCACCCGCACCACCCCCCGGCGGCGGACCACCTTGCACTTGTCACAAATGGGTTTGACCGACGCCTTCACCTTCACCGAAACGCCCTCATTTGAACCGGCTCGTGATCCGCCCCCGATTCAGGTCATAGGGGGAGAGCTCCACCTTGACGCGGTCCCCCGGGAGGATGCGGATGAAGTGCATGCGCATCTTGCCCGAGATGTGGGCGAGCACCCGGTGGCCGTTGTCCAGCTCCACCCGGAACATGGCGTTGGGCAAGGGCTCAATGACCGTGCCCTCCACCTCGATGGCCCCTTCCTTGACCGCCCGGTCGCCGTCCAGGCTCCTCCGCCGCCCGGAGCCCCTCCGCTTTCGCCTGGGTCGCGCCATCACGGTTCGCTCAGGACAATGGGGCCGTTGCGGGTGACGGCCACGGAGTGCTCGAAGTGGGCGGAGAGGGTGCCGTCGGCCGTCACCGCCGTCCAATCGTCGCCGAGCACCTTCACGTCACTGCCCCCGACGTTCACCATGGGCTCCAGGGCGAGCACCATCCCCTCGCAGAGGGGGGGCCCGGTCGCCGGCTCGCCGAAGTTGGGCACCTGGGGCTCCTCGTGGAGCTCGGTGCCGATCCCGTGGCCCACGAAGACGCGGACCACGGAGTAGCCGTGGCGCTCCACGTAGGACTGGATCCCGTGGGAGATGTCAAAGAGCCGGTTCCCCGCCCGGGCCCGCGCGATCCCCTCGTAGAGCGCCCCCTCGCACACCCGCAGGAGCCGCCGCGCTTCCGGGGACACCCTCCCCACCGGCACTGTCACCGCGCTGTCCCCGTAGTATCCCTCCACCAGCGCCCCCAGGTCGAGGCTGACGATGTCTCCCTCCTTGAGCTTCCGCTCCGAGGGGATGCCGTGCACCACCTCCTCGTTCACCGATGCGCAGATGGTGTGCCGGTAGCCCCGGTAACCCTTGAAGGCGGGGACCGCCCCCCGCTCCCGGAGCAGGCGCTCGGCCAGCGCGTCGAGGGCGAGGGTGGTCTCTCCCGGCCGCACGGCCCGTGTGAGCTCGTGGAGGGTCTCGGCCACCACCCGGTTGCTCACCCGCAGCTTCTCCAGCTCCTCCCTCGAGCGCAGAACGATCATCTTGCCTTCACAGCGCCGAGCGCCTCGCGCACGCGCCGGTGCACCTCCTCGGGGGTTCCCACAGCCGGAACGCTCACCAGCCGGCCCCTCTTCCGGTAGTATTCTATCAGGGGCGCGGTGTTCTTCTGATATACCTCCAGCCGCCGCTCCAAGGTCTCGCGCCGGTCGTCCTCCCGCTGGTAGAGGGGACCCCCGCACACCTCGCAAATGGCGGGGTCCCGCGGCGGATAGACCGCCCCGCACACCTGGCAGGTGAGCCGGCCCGCCAGCCGCCGCAGGATTTCCTCCCGGGGCACCTCCAGATGGAGGGCTAAGAGGGAGTCTCGCTCCCCCTCGCCGAGCACCTCCTCCAGCGCCTCGGCCTGGGCCCGGTTGCGGGGGAAACCATCCAGGATGAACCCTCCGGCGCAGTCGGGCTCTCCGATCCGCTCCCGGATGAGCTTCACCATCACCCCGTCGGGGACGAGCGCACCCCGTTCCATGTAGCCGCCGGCTTCGCGGCCCAGGGGGGTTCCCATCCGCACCGCCCTGCGCAGCATGTCGCCCGTGGAGATCTGGGGGATGCCTTCCTCCTCGTGGAGCTTCTGGGCCTGGGTGCCCTTGCCCGAGCCCGGCGGGCCCAGGAAGATGACCTCCATCA
>JBHIBR010000250.1:0-3488 GCA_046759145.1 Nitrospinota bacterium
GAGCTCGCTGCCCTCCAGCTCGACCGTCTGCGCCGCCAGGTGGATCGGTTGTACCGGGGCTCGGGGTTTTACCGGGAGAAACTGCGGGCCGCCGGGTTCGAGGGGGGGGATCTGCGCTCGCTGGAGGACCTGGCGCGGCTGCCCGTTGTCACCAAGGAAGAGTTGCGCGAGGAGCAGGCCGCCCACCCCCCCTTCGGCCGCTACACCCTGGCGCCGCCGGAAGACTGGGCCGAGCTCCACCCCTCGACCGGGACGACGGGCGTGCCCGTGGGCACCATCTGGTCGGCCCGCGACGTGGAGCACATCACCGATTTCACTGCCCGCACCATGTGGAGCTTCGGGGTGCGGCCCCGGGACGTGGTCCAAAACGCCTTCAGCTACGGCCTGTGGGTCGCGGGCATGAGCGTGCACTACGCCGCGCGGCGGATCGGGTGCTTCGTCATCCCCATCGGTGCGGCCATGACGGAGCGGCAGATCTTCTACATGCAGACGGCGGGCTCCACTGTGGTCCTCAGCACCCCCTCCTACGCCCTCCACATCGCCGAACGGATGCGCTCCGAAGGGGTGAAGCCCGAGGAGCTCGCGCTCCGGCTGGGTTGCTTCGGGGGGGAGCCCGGGGCGGAGAACCCGGCAACGCGGGCGAAGATCGAGGCGGGCCTCGGCATCGAGGCCTACGACTACTATGGCCTGGGGGAGATCGGCCCCACCATGGCCTGTGAGTGCACGGCCAAGGCGGGCCTCCACTGGAGCGAGGACCACCACGTGGTGGAGGTAGTGGACTCCGAGACGCGGGCGCCCCTGGCGGAGGGGGAGGTGGGCGTCGTAGTGCTCACTCACCTCGCCCGGGAGGCCACCCCGATGCTCCGCTACTGGACCAACGACTACGCCCGGCTGGACACCTCCCGGTGCGCGTGCGGCCGCACCCACGCGCGCTCGCCCGGCGGCATCCTCGGGCGGGCGGACGACTTGGTCATTTACCGGGGGGCGAAGTTCTACCCCGTCCAGGTGGAGCAGGTGGTGCGCAGTCTGGAGGGGTTCGCCGACGAATTTCGCATCGAGCTGAGCCGAGAGGAGGCGACAGGGCGCGAGCTCTGCGTCGTCCTTGCCGAGTGCCTCCCCGGCCTCGACGCCCGGGACGAGGCCCTGGCCGGGCGGCTGCGGGGGGCGCTCCGCTCCAACCTCGGGGTCACCCCCGAGGTCCGCCTCCTGCCCCCCGGGAGCCTGGAGCGGACCACCTTCAAGGCGAAGCGCCTAGTGGACCTGCGCCCCAAGGCGACTTGAGGGGAGAAGCTCCGGGCGTCTTTCGTGCGAAACGGCCCTCGCTCTGCGACCGCGCAGGGGTGTAGAATGCGCTTGGGGCGCTCCCGGGGAGGGGGGGTGAGCTCGGGGGAGCGGCGCGTGTGGCCTGGCTTCTTGAGATTGAGCCCGCGGCTGGCGGCTGAGCCGCGGGAGCGGTGGCTAGATTCATTCCTAGGATTCCGTTCAGGGGGGAGGGAGAAACCATGGCTGATGCTCAAAAGCTGAGCCGAAGGCGCTTCTTTGAGGTGATGGCGGCCGCGGGAGGTGGGGTGCTCGCGGCCGGCCTCGTCCGCCCGGGGATAGCACGGGCGGCGAAACCGGGGGGGAAGCCGGTCAAGATCGGCCACCAAGCCGTGCTCTCCGGCGTGTTGGGCGGCTACGGGCAGTTCATGAAGATGGGGGCCCAGCTCGCAGCCGATGAGATCAACGCCGCCGGCGGCATCCTGGGCCGGCCGCTAGAGTTCCAGTTCCGCGACTCCAAGGTCAAGCCCGCCGTGGCCGTTAAGAACGCCCGCTACTTCGTGGACGAGTGGGGTGCCGACTTCCTGGCGGGCATCGACTCCAGCGGCGTGGCGCTGGCTGTGGGCAAGGTCATGCCCCAGCTCAATAAGCTCTTGATGGTCACCCACGCCGCCACCGAGAAGGTGAACGAGCTGCTCGTCTACAAACAGGGCATCAAGCAGATCTTCCGCATCTCGGTGCCCGTGTACCAAGACGGCATCGCATCGGCCATGATCGCCAAGGACCTTGACGTCAAGCGGTGGGCCACCATCTCGCCCAAGTACGAGTACGGCTACACCTCCTGGCGGATGTTCAAGGACACGCTCAGGAAATTCCGCACCGACGTGGAGTTCGTGGAGGAGTCCTGGGCGCCCTTCGGCACCAAGGATTTCGGACCCCACATCTCCAAGGTGACGGCCGCCAAGCCCGAGGGCATCTTCACCACCGAGTGGGGCGGCGAGGCGGTGGCGCTGGTGAAGCAGGCCAAGCTCTACGGCGTCTTCGGCAGGATCAAGGAGTGGGTCAACCCCATGGGCGCCGCCATGGACGTGCTCGAGGGCCTGGGGAAGGACTATCCCGAGGGGCTCTGGGTGAGTTGTCGCTACTGGTTCCTCTACCCGCCCACCGGCATCAACGAGAGCTTCGTTGAGCGCTTCCACAAGCGGTGGGGCCACCACCCCCACTACTCGTCCGAGACCTCTTACTCGGCCTACTGGGCCCTGAAGAAGGCCTGCGAGCTTGCGGGGAGCACCGATCTGGACAAGGTCATCGAGGCGCTGGAGGGGATGACCATGATCAGCCCCGCGGGCCGGCGCTGGTTCCGCAAGGAGGACCACCAGGCCGTCTACGAGGTGCCCTGGGGGCGGACCAAAGCTGACCCAAAATATCCCTTCCGCATCCTGAGGGATCTGCGCGTCGTCCCGGCTGAGATGTACTACCGGCGGCCGCCCTTCACCGCTTAGGCGGGGGCGGACGAGATAGGTAGAATTCCGGGGGGCCCTCCTCGCGGGAGGAGGGCCCCCCAGCTCTGTTCCGACTCAGGCGCACTTCGCCTCCAACCATCCTGAGGGGTCCGCGGCGTTGCTTGAGCAACTGATCTTCCAGGGGCTCGTCGGACTCAGCCTCGCCATGTACCTGTGGCTCGTGGCGGCGGGGCTCACGCTCATCTTCGGCGTCCTGGGGGTGCTGAACTTCGCCCACGGCAGCCTCTACATGCTGGGCGCCTACTTCAGCTACACGGCGGTGGGCATCCTGGGCGTGAACTTCTGGGTGGGCTTGGCCGTCGGGCCGCTGCTGGTGGCGCTGGTGGGCGGAGCCATGGAGCGCTTCTTCATCCGTCGCGTCTATAAGATCGACCTGGCCTATCAGCTCCTGCTCACCTTCGCCTTCATCCTCATCTTCGCCGACGGGGTGAAATGGTACTGGGGGCCCATCTACAAGTCCGCCTCCATGCCGCCCGCGCTGGACGGGGCGGTCTTGGTGTTCGGGCGGCCCTTCCCCGTCTACAGCCTCTTCGTCATCGCCCTGGGGCCGCTGGTGGCCTTGGGCCTGTGGCTGCTCCTGGACAAGACCTGGTGGGGGCGCACCGTCCGGGCCGCCGCCTCCGATCGGGACATGGCCAGCGCCATCGGCGTGAACGTGCCGCGCCTGTTCACCGGGGTGTTCATGTTCGGCTCCTGGCTGGGGGC
>JBHIBR010000251.1:0-3483 GCA_046759145.1 Nitrospinota bacterium
CGGGCGGGTTGCCCGTCCCGGGCGATGAGGTTCTCCCTCCTCTCCCGCACCCAGCGCACCTCGCCATAGCTCGCCCCGCCCCGCCGGCAAAGGGAGAGGGTTTCGCGGAGGAGGGATTCGAGGGGGGGAGGGGTCACCGTGTGCGCCCAGGAAGATCGGGTTGCCCCCAACCAGCCATCCGGGTTTGAGCCAAGCTAGGCTATGACTCTTTCACGAGCCGCCAGAGGCACCGCAAGCAGCGGTCCAGGCTGTCCGATGATCTGGCGGCGACATGGGGCCGCCATCCATCCGCAACGTCCGCCACAAACTCGATCAGCCGCGAGGCATAGGCTGGCCCCACCACGCGACCACTCCCCGGTCGGGGCACCATGTCCTCGCGAATTGCCCTTCGGCGCGACCATCGAGCAAGCTCGACCACCCTGCGCTTGGGCTCTGGCTCCGCTTCAGGGTTTGCGGGAATGCGCGAAGCGGCAATGCTGAAAAATGCCGAAAACCTATCCCGGTCCGCGAGAAGCCACGCCTCGATCTCCCGCACCGCGACGCGGAAGCAAATGTTGGGCGCCGGCCTCGGCAACCACGATGATCGCAAGGGAGGTGCGCAATCAGCGTCATGATTCAGATCCACCAGGACGACCCACGGGGCCCGATGCGCAGCCTGGTTGTACCCGTTAAGCCTTTGCCGCAAAAAGTGCTTGCCGTTCTTGCCATGAACGGGGCCCGGCATTGCCCCGATGTGTTCGACAAGACGCCGGAACACCGCTTCGTCCGCGAGTCCCTCCACCGCACCCGAGATCACAACAGGGCTCGGTCTCCTCACCCCTCAGTCCCTGAAAAGAGTCAACTGATCCCCGAAAAGAGCCAACTGATGGGCCCTCTTCGGCCGGGTACGCGGCATCACCGCCTCTGCCAGGCTCGAGCCACCTTCCAGAAGTTCCCTAATCTCCACAAACTCGCTCGCCGCGTGAACCGCAGTCCCTTCGGTTTCCGGCTGCAGGAGCAACACCTCATCGATACCAATTCCATCGTCCCGCAACAGATCGGTCGAGGACGTGCTGATCAGCACCTGCCGGCCGGAGCGGCGCTGGATGCGCGCGAACATCTGAGGAATAAACCGAACCACATCCGGATGGAGCGAAAGCTCAGGTTCCTCCAGAAGCAATGGGCCGCTCCCGTCGAGCGCGACCCAGAGCAGGCCCATGAGCCGGAGCGTGCCGTCTGAGAACTGCTCTTCCGTCAGCCATGCCCCCTTAGGGCGCCAGTGTTCGTATTTGCCGCGCAGGTGAGGAGTCCCTCGAACATCCCGCCACAATTCCAGTTCCATGAGCTGAGGCACCGCCACTTGCAAGGCATCCCGGATGCGCCGCAGCCGGGCATTTTGGGTATTCTTGGGAGTGCAGGCAATCTGCTCTAGGAAATCGCCGCCGAAGGGGTCATTCCGGCGACCAACCGACCGATCCGGCTCCCGGACCAGTTGAGGCACAATGTGGAGATAGCGAACGGATGCGAAGAAGTCCGCCACCTCACGGAAACTCCGGTTAACGTTTACCTGTTCGAGGTAAGTCTGCGTCAGGCGCTCTGGGTCCCGCTCATCTTCCGCATTTGGGCGCGTCAGGATGGCAGATTCTCGATTTGCAACCCATTCCCTCCTAATGAATGGCCGTTGCAGGTTGTCCTGCCTGAAGCGAAGCTCGTACTTCCAGGCCGCCGGGACTTCGTCGTCGCCAATGTGGACCCGGACCAGAATGTCCGGATAGCGACGAGCCGCCAGGCAGCGAAGCCTGGACACGCCACCCCGTTTCCGGACCGCTTCCTGGAAACCACCCCCCACAGACACGATGTCGTGAAGGAAGCGAAAGACATCCAGGAAGTTGGACTTTCCCGAAGCATTCGGCCCGACCAGGAACACACGGCGCTGGAGGTCTACATCGACCCTGCTGAAGTTGCGCCAGTTCTCCAGATATATATGCGTGAAACGGAACGCCTTGGCCCTCCTTTCTCTCACCTTGCGCTCCTTCGGACCCCGGTCCATGTCACCCGTCCCCCCGGTTGATCCAACCTGCGCCACCATTCTAACCCAGGATCCAGCTGCGGGCACGGCCGGCGCGCCCCAGGCGGAGGCGGCACGCGCGCCCTCACGGGGGGCGCCCCTCAGCGAGCCTCACCGTGACCGCAAGGGCGGGGGCCTGGGCGCGAGAGTAGTAAGCGAAAAAGGTGATTTTTTCTCTTGACCGGATTTGCTACGCTGGCGGAACATGACTCCGACCACGCCCCCATCCTTCGGCTGCTTCGGCGTAGGCCGGCACATCTTCGCTGGCGGAGAAGCCCATGGAAAAACTCAAGGAAGAAGTGAAAACCCTTGCCCGAGAGTCGGGGATAGACCTCGTGGGCGTGGCTCCCTCGGAGAGGTTTACTGGGGCCCCCCGGGGCCACAGGCCAAAGGACTTGCTGCGAGGCGCCCGCAGCGTCATCGCCCTCGCCGTCCGCATACCGGCGGGCACCCTCCGCACGGCACCCAACTACTCCTTCCTCCAGTTCGGTTGGCTCAGGCTGAACGAAATCCTGAACCTCGCGGCCTACCGCCTGGCCATCTTCCTCGAAGACCGAGGTTTCATCAGCATGCCCATGCCCTGCGCCCGGGATTCGGGCGCACCCCGGATTCTGAGGGAAGAGCCGGAGCCCGAAATCCGCTACATGGGCTCCTTCTCCGAGCGCCATGCAGCTGAGCTCGCGGGCCTGGGCACGATAGGGCTAAGCGGGTGCCTCATCACAAGAGAGTTCGGCGCGAACGTGCGCCTGGGCTCCGTCCTGACAACTGCTCCCCTTCCGCCAGACCCGCCCCTGGAGGAGAATCTCTGCATTCCCGAGGAGTGCGGCTACCGCTGCGTGAAGCTCTGCCCCTATGAGGCCATCTCAAGGGAGGGCACCCTGAGCCATTTCCGATGTGCGGCCGCGCGCTCAGGCCACGACATCGGCCACTACCGAAAGCTCTCCGCCCTCCCCGACCTCTTGGTCTCCTCCAAGGCCATGGCCTACACCGACTCCGGCCCCACCACCTGCGCCATCTGCCAGATCCGCTGCCCCATGGACCCGAGGCTCTGCTCTCTCCCCAAGAAGATGAGTAGAGTGCGCCGGGGGGAGGCCTGATTGCGCCTCCTCGGAGAGGGGATTCTGCGTTCAGGGGAAGGCGACCATCGAGGGCATCCTTCGCTTCTCGGCAAGAGAGTTCGCAGGCCAAAGGGCCAGGGCAAGGAGGGAGAGCCGTGCGTCAGCTGACCGAGCACCTGTATGCCGAGACCGGGTTTGACTGGGCGAACGTGGGGGCGGCGGTCACGGACGAGGGGGTGGTCCTCATCGACTGCCCGGTGCGGCCTACGGACTCGCGAAAGTGGCAGGGGGAGGTCCGCTCCTTAAGCCCGCGGGGCATCCGCTACCTCATCTCCACCGACTACCACGGCGACCACACCACGGGCGCAGCTTTCATCG
>JBHIBR010000252.1:0-3454 GCA_046759145.1 Nitrospinota bacterium
CTGCTTTCAGGTGCGCCTGCCCGTGAGGCAGCGGGCACGGGGAGAAGGAGGGAGGGGGGCGTGATGAAGACCAAGCTGGTCATCGTGGACGACGACCCCGGCCTCCTCTCCCAGCTTCGGTGGGCGCTCCAGGATGAGTACGAGGTGGAGCTCTTCGAGGCTCCCGCCCCCGCCCTCCCGGCCATCCAGGCGGCGGGCCCCTGCGTGGTCCTCCTGGACCTCTACTTCCCTGGTGTCCAAGGGCCGGAGGCCGATGGGCTCGCGGCTGCCCAGAAGATCCTCGAGGCCGAGCCCCTCACCAAGGTCATCATCATCACCGGGGTGGGAGGCCGGCAGAACGCCCTCTCCGCCGTGGAGCTGCGGGTCTACGATTTCCTCGAAAAGCCCCTGGACCTCCAGGCCCTCAAGACGCTGGTGGGGCGGGCGAGCTACCTCCAGCGGCTGGAGGTCGAGAACCGCCGCCTCCAGGAAGCCCTGGAGAAGAAGCACCGCTTCGAGAACATCGTGGGGAGCTCTCCCCCCATGCAGGAGATCTTCCACCTCCTCGCCCGAGTGGCCGACACCGAGGCCACCATCCTCCTCGAGGGGGAGAGCGGGACGGGCAAGGAACTGGTGGCGCAGGCTATCCACTACCGGAGCCGCAAGCGCGCGGGCCCCTTCGTGGTGATCAACTGCGGGGCCATCCCCGAAGAGCTCGTGGAGAGCGAGCTCTTCGGCCACGAGAAAGGGGCTTTCACGAGCGCCCACCGACGCCACATCGGCAAGGTGGAGCAGGCGAACGGGGGCACGCTCTTCCTGGACGAGGTGGCGGAGTTGAGCCCGCGGCTCCAGGTCAAGCTGCTTCGCTTCCTCCAGAATCACACCATCGAGCGGGTGGGGGGGACGAGCCTCATCGAGGTGGACGTGCGCGTGATCGCCGCCACCAACAAAGACCTCGAGAAGGCCACAGCTGAGGGCGCCTTCCGGGAGGACCTCTTCTTCCGGCTGAACGTGATCGGCATCCGCATACCTCCCGTGCGAGAGCGGGGAGGGGATATCCTCTTGCTGGCCGACTACCACCTCAGGCGCCTGGCCCGGGAGAAAGGGCTTCCGTCGAAGTCTCTTTCCCCTGCAGCCCGGGAAGCCGTACACGCCTACGCCTGGCCGGGGAACGTGCGCGAGCTGGAAAACCGCATCGAACGGGCCCTTCTAACCAGCCGGGCCCCCTCCCTCACCCCCAAGGACCTTGGGCTTGAAGGCGGAGCTCCCCGGAGGGCAGAGGCCACTCTCCGAGAGGTCCGCGAGCGGGCGGAGGAGGCCCACCTGCGCGCGTGCTTGGCCGAAGCCGGGGGGAACCTCTCCCGCGCGGCGAAGATGCTGGGGATCGACCGCAAGTCCTTGAGAAACCTGATGGCGAGATATAGCCTGTAGGGGAAGGGCTCTCGCTACGGCCGCGAGGGTGGGTGATTTCTCCCCACCATAACCCTTTGATTTACCAAGAAAAAAATTGATCGCCCGACTGGGCGAAATTCCCTCCCCAATTCTACTAACCCATTATTTATAGCTTACTTGCGGCATTTTCCCGCATAGGCCGGGGGGTCAAACTCCCCAGTTCCTCCCGCCTAGCGATCTGTTCTGCCGACGGCCGGGCTGTAATTGCAATCCTTTGAAAAAACATACTTTATGTGTCAAATCCCACGCTCCTCCTCCCTTTGGTACGGCTGTTGCCTTAGGGGGGTGGTGCGGCTGTTGCCTTAGGGAGGCACAGCGACAGCAGTTTGCAACCTCAAGGCCAACAAGGCCGATGAGGAGCCGGAGGTGAATGAAACCCAAGCTGGCCCTAGTCGAAGCCGATCGTTACATGCGGAGGCAGATCTTTTGGGCCCTGGTCGAAAGCTACGAACTCATCGAGGCGGGCGACAGCCCCTCCGCCCTGGAGGCTCTGGGGAGCCAGCCCCAGGGGGCCATCGTCAACCCTCACCTCCCGCCCCAGGCGGGGTGGGAGGGGGGCCGCAGCTTCATCGAGGCGGGGCGGCGGATGACGCCCGACTTCAGGTGGGTGCTCCTGGCGGAGGGGGCGGAGGAGGAGATGACCCTGCGCGCGATGCTCTCTCCCGACGCTTCTCTCGTGAAGCCCTTCCGGCTGCAGGAGCTCTGGGCCGAGCTGCGCCGGGTCGTGCCGGCCAGGGCCGCCCTGGAGATCGAGAAGAGGGCGCACCCCCGGGTGCGGGCCTTTTTCCCGGTGACCTACGTCGGGCTCGGCGAGGAGGCGGAACGCCGGGCCCGGGGGGTGGGCTTCACCCGCGACCTGGCCCGGGGTGGGGCGATGTTCTCCACGGATATCGCCCCGGACCCCACGAGCCTTCTCAAGCTCTGGCTCTTTCTTGCACCAGCGGCCCAGCCGATAGAGACGGTGGGCGAGGTACGCTGGGTGGCCCCCCAGCGCCGGGTCGACCTCTTCGACGTGGGAGTGAGGTTCGAGGCCGGCAGGGAAGAGGATCTGGCGAGGATGGTTGCCCACGTGCCGGTTGTGTGAGCGGAGGATAGGCGCCATGAAAACCCTGCGTAATACCTTGGCGGCGCTGTGGATGGTCGCTTTCGTGCTCGTGATCTGGATTGTCGCTTTCGTGTTCCTGGCCTCCTCCCTCGCCCATGGCCAGGCTCCCGCGGACCCCGAGGGGGCGGCCAATTGGAAAGCTGTCCAGGCCGTTGGCGCTCCCGCGAGCCCCGGCGGGGAGGCGGTCAAAAACAAGCCGATCACCAAGTTCCAGTTCGTCCAGATCTTCTCCCGCATGCCCCAGGCGGCGCAGTTCGTCCCCGAGAACGCCCAGGAGCTCTCCGACGAGGCGTTCTACGGGGAAGTCATCAGTCGCCTCGTGGCCAGGGGGGTGAAGACCCTCGAGGGCAGCAAGCCGGATGAACTCCTCACCCGCATGCAGTTCGTGCATATCACTTACCTCCTCGCGGGCGGGAAGCCGGGCCCCGGCTATTTCGAGCAGAAGCACTTCCTCAAGCAGAGGGGGATCATCCAGCCCAACGACATCGGCATCTACAAGAGCCTCCAGGGCGACGTCAGGGTGAGACCCGCCGGTGCCAGGGACGCCATCCGCATCGCCGAGCCCGTCCTCTTCCCCGTCCTCTTCAAGGACCTCGATAAGACGGCCCTCGGCGCCCTCCTCGAGCTCGAGTTCGACGACCTGAGCGTGCTGACCATCGGCGAGGAGACCGTCCTCGAGATCAACGAGATGGTCTATAACCCCGAGACCCAGGAGCGCTCGGTCGTCATGAAGCTCACCCTCGGCGGCCTCCGCGTGCTCGCCTCTAAAGTGGAGGGCAAATCCCGCTTCCAGGTGGTCACCCCCACCGCCGTCATCGGCGTGCGGGGGACGGACTTCATCATCGTGGTGGACGGGCAGGGCCGCACGCGGGTCATCGTGCTCGATGGCCTGGTGGGCGTGGGGGCCACCGCCGGGGG
>JBHIBR010000253.1:0-3433 GCA_046759145.1 Nitrospinota bacterium
CGCCGGCGCCCGGGGGGCCCCGGGGCCCCCCGCCGGGCATTTCGGACTTTCGGGTGGACGGATCGATGGCCGAGGCGGGAGCGACCTCCGCGAGGGAAATCACGGCAAGGGCAGTGGCCGCCAGGCCCTGGACGGGCCGATTGTCCGCCTGGCTGGCCCAGGAGCGGGTGTTCCGCCTCATCCCCTTTGTGATGGTGGAGGCGACGTTCCTTTTCCTCCTGGCGGTCCCCTTCGCCCTGACGGTCTACATCAGCCTGCTCAAGTGGCGCGCCAACCGGCCTTTCGAGATGGCCTACTTCCATGGCCTGTTGAACTACAAGAGGATCCTCACCGAGCCGGAGCTCTGGTGGTCCCTGGGGCGGACGTTCTATTTCGCCGGGGTGGCGGTCACGCTCGAGCTGCTCCTGGGATTTTTCCTCGCCATGCTCGTCCACAAGGAGTTCCGGGGGCGAAAGCTCTACATCACGGTCTTCCTCACCCCGATGATGGTGGTGCCGGTCGTCGTGGGTTACAACTTCTCGATGATCTACGTCGACTATGGACCGCTGAGCCAGCTCATGGCGCCCTTCTTAGAGCCCTTCGGGATCAATCCGCGGATCCGCTGGCTCTCGCATCCCGCCGCCGCCCAGTGGGCGATCATCCTCGCGGACGTGTGGCAGTGGACGTCGCTGACCTTCCTCATCTTTCTCTCGGGCTTCTCCGCCCTCCCCCAGCAGCTCATCAACGCCGCCCGCGTCATGGGCGCGAGCCGCTGGCAGATCCTCTGGCGGGTTCAGCTCCCTCTCTTGAAACCGGTCATCATCATCGCCGTCGTCATCCGCACCATGGAGGCCCTCAAGCTCTTCGACCAGGCGGTGCTGCTCACCTTCGGCGGGCCGGGCAACTCCACCCAGACCATCGCCTTCTTCCTGTGGCGTCAGGTGTGGCAGTTCAACAAGTACAGCTTCGGGGCGGCGGCTTCGGTGCTTCTGCTGATTCTCTTCTCTGTGCTCATCTATTTCGGCATCTATCTGCTCGTGCGCGAGCGAGCCCTTGTCCAGCAGGAGGGTCGTTGATGCAGAGGACCACCGCGGCGCGCGCCCAGGTGTCCTTCGCCCGGCGCTATAACCTCTTCTGGTATTTCCGCCATGCCGCTCTGTTGGCCTGGGCCGCCGTCGTGCTCTTTCCCATCTTCTGGATGGTCTCGACCTCCTTCAAGGAGAAGTGGGAGTGGATCGCCTGGCCGCCCCACTGGCTGCCCCACGACTTCACGCTTCACAACTACCGGCAGATCTTCACTTTCAGCGCCCTGGGCGAGGAGCTCAGCCGCGAGGCGTCCGAGCAGGTCTACAGCATCTGGAAGGCGGTGGGCGATTCGATGCTGATCTCGACGGTGAGCGCCTTGGTGGCCCTTCTGCTGGGGACGTTCCTGGCCTACTCCGTCTCACGCTTCAACGTCGGGGGGAAGAACTTCCGCTACCTCATCCTCACCATCCGGATGGTCCCCCCCATCGTGATCGCCATCCCGATCCTGATGTACTACGCCATCCTGATCCCCTACACGACCCAAATCCTTCTGGGCGCCCGGTTCAGCATGTTCGACTCCTACACGGGACTTGGCCTGCTCTATGTGGCGACGACGCTGCCGTTCGCGATCTGGATGATGGTGAGCTTCATCGACGAGGTGCCCTACACCCTCGAGCACGCGGCGCGCCTGATGGGAGCCGGGCGCATCTACACGCTTCGGCGCGTCGTCCTCCCCCTCGTGGCCCCTGGGATGGTGGTCGCCTTCCTCTTCATCTTCATCCTGGACTGGAGCGAGTTCCTCCTCGCCCTCACCCTCACCCAGCCGAAGGTCTCGACCCTGCCCGTCCTCCTCAACAAGTTCCAGAGCGCCGTCGAAGGCCGCCTCTACGGCCCTCAGGCCGCCATCGGAACGGTGATCACGATTCCGGTGGTCGTCCTCGGCATCTGCATCCAGAAGCACCTCGTCAAGGGGTTCAGCTTCGGAATGATCCGTAAGTGAGGCCAACCGGGGGGGCGTAGCGGCGATGGCACGGATCCTCCTGCGGGACCTGGTGAAACGGTTCGGGCGCGTGGTCGCCGTGGACGGGATCAGCCTGGAGATTTGCGAGGGCGAGTTCCTCATCATGGTGGGCCCCTCGGGTTGCGGGAAGACCACCACCTTGAACATGATCTCGGGCCTGGAGCGTCCCACCAGCGGCGAGGTCATCATCGGAGACGTCGTCGTCAACGACCTGGAGCCCGGCGAACGGGACCTGGGCATGGTGTTCCAGGACCTGGCCCTCTTCCCCCACATGGGGGTGTTCGACAACATCGCCTTCGGGCTCAGGGTGAAGCGCGTGCCGGAGGGGGAGGTGCGGAGGAGGGTCCTCCAGGTGGCCGACACCTTGCGCATCCGGAGCCTCCTGGACAAAAAGCCCAACCAATGCTCCGGGGGCGAAGCCCAGCGGGTGGCCCTGGCCCGCACCATCATCACCAACCCTTCTGTCTTCCTGATGGACGAGCCCCTCTCAAGCCTCGACGCCAAGCTGCGGGTGGAGATGCGCACGGAGCTCAAGCACCTCCACGAGCAGCTCCAGACCACCTTCGTCTACGTGACCCACGACCAGGCCGAAGCCATGACCATGGCGGACCGCATCGCGGTCATGCGCGACGGGCGCTTGCAGCAGCTGGGGGAACCCCTCGAGATCTACCGGCGGCCGGCGAACCGGTTCGTGGCGGGCTTCTTCGGCACCCCCACGATGAACTTCCTCCAGGGCACGCTGAGGGAGGAGGGGGGGAACCTGGTGTTCCGCGCCCAGAACCTGGAGCAGACCTTGCCTGCCGGCGTCAATTCAAAGGCGGGAGGGAGGGCGGTCACCTTGGGGGTCCGGTCGGAACACGTGCGCGTCGGGAGGGGGTCCAAACGGGGCCGGGTGACCCTCACGGAGCCCCTGGGGGATGAGACGCTCGTGTTCTTCGAATTCGGGGGCGAGGCGCCAGTGGTCGCCAAGGTGGACCCCGAAACCCGCCTCGCGCCGGGCGACGCCATCCAATTCGAACTCGACCGGGTCGGATTTCACCTCTTCGACGATGAGACGGGCGAGCGTTTGGCCTGAAGGCGAGGTCCCTAACAGGCTATGGGCAGTTAAGCGCGTTCCCCGTTCCTGTCTCTTGTGGACCGCCGAGGGTTGGCGCCGGGCGGAAGCCACCCGCCTGGCAGTGCGGGCGGAAAGACCGCCTCCCCCCCCGGGGCAGGACCATCATCGCGCCGAATGCCGCCGGGAGATCGGCGGACGGGGGTAACCCCCCCGAGGCGGCGTAGCTTGAGATGCGATCGAGGAGGGGGCGGGCGATGATTGTTCCCTTGGACACACCCGTGGAGGTGCGGGCGCGCGGGTTTCGAGAACTTCTGAACGACGAGAGGGCGCGCGCTTACCGCGCCCTCCAG
>JBHIBR010000254.1:0-3428 GCA_046759145.1 Nitrospinota bacterium
CAGGGGGGAGGCGAGGCCCAAAACGACGGCGGCTAGGACGGGAAGCCATTGGACCGGCCGCATAAAATCCCTCCTCACTCGATGAAGAAGCTGACGATGAGGCGAGCCGCTATCAGCGAAGCACAACAGGCAAAGAGGCCAACTCTGAGCCACACCATGACTCCTCTCCGAGGCTCCGCTTCAGGCCCGGAGCCGAGAGGTCTGGCCTTCGCCCCCTCGATGCTGTCGAGGAGCACGAGGAGCATCACCGCGAGGAGAACCAGGTCCAACAGCGCCATCTTGCCCCCTGTACAACCGAACGGGGCGGGCAGTTTTCCGTCATGCCCAGGACGGGTCGCTCCAACCCCGTCCCGCCTACTCCGGCGGGCAGCAGGCCGCGGGCTCCTCCGGCGCGGGCTCGGGGGACGTACCGCCCGCCGCGTGCCGGTTGTAGGCGCGAAGCGCCTTGTGGGCCCAGGCTTCCCCCGGGCAGCCTGCCATGGCCATGGTGACGTTCAGCGCCTCCACCAGCTCCTCTTTGCCCACGCCCATCTTGAGTGCCTTCTCCGCGTACATCTCCACGCAGGGCTCGCACTTGATCGCGGTGGAGATGGTGAGGGCCATGAGGACCTTGTATTTGCCCGGGATGCGGTCGTCCTTGTAAGCCTCCTCCCGGATGCGGATGAGGTTCCCCGTGGCCACCGGGCTCGCCTTCCTCAGCTCCACCACGGCCGGGTCGTACTGGGGCTTCGCCTTGGTCTTGGTTGCCATGCCTTCCTCCTTACGGTTGTGGTGAAACGGCTTCCTCACACAGGCCTTCCGGAAGTGCAAAAGGTCTCACAGCTGCTTCAGGGCGGCGGAGATTGCCCCCTTGAGCGACTTGAGCTCCTGGACGTTCTCCCGCACGTTAAGGGGCCGCTCCATGCATTGCTCGATGCGGCCCTGCACCAGGCGGATGGCAAGGCTATTCAGGGCAGCACGGATGGACATGAGCTGGACCAGGACCTCCTCGCAACCCGTCCCCTCTTCGAGCATCCGCGACACGGCGCGGAGATGGCCTTCGAGTCGGCTCAGCCGGGCCTGCAGGTCACGCACCAGGTGCGGCTGCAGAGGGGAGATCGGTCTTTCTCCTTTTCTTGTTTTGGCTATCGGATTGAAATTTAAAGTCATCTTCGTTGACCCCTTCCCCAGGGGGGGGATAACTAAAATTTAGTCCTCCAACAGCAAGCTGTCAACACCTTTTTCGGGAGCGTGAGAAAAAGGCCGAGGAAGCCCCATCACCAGAAGCCCGGCCAGGGACCCGAGAGATGGCTAGGCCCCTCACCCGCAAACGTCTTCCGAATGCTTTTGGCCCTTGATTTTGCGGCGACAACTCGCGCAGGCTAACTTGGGCAGCGTCGACGGGAGGGTTGCCGCGCAACCGAGACTCGCGCAGAAGGGGGGAATGGATGGCAAGAGCCAAGCGCAACGAGCGGTACCTGGATTCTGACCTCCAGCGGGAGCTCATCGACCGGCTCACGAGCATCGAGGGGCACGTGCGAGGGGTGCGCCGCATGCTTGAGGAGCGGAAAAGCTGCGACCGGATCCTTGTTCAGATGGCGGCCATCAAGGCCGCAGTCAACCAGACCTCGATGAAACTGCTCGAAGGGCACATGGAGAGTTGCGTCAAGGACTTGGTGCACGACGAAGAAGGGCGGAGGGCCATTGACAGCCTGAGGGCTGCGCTGGCCTCGGCGCTGAAGTCGTAGGGACGGTGGGCCTGGATGGGGAGTATGTGTTGGGCCCGGCTGAGTGTAGTGGCTTTGAAGCCCATCCGAGGACGCGGGTCCGGGGGCGCGCCTCTCTTAGTTAGAAAGGGGTCGCTCTCGCTTAGAGGCGAACAAAAAGGCCGCCGGGCTCGAAACCCGGCGGCCTTTCCGTTCAAGCCGTTGCTTGAGCCCGTCCCGAGAGGGTTTGGCGACCTAAAGGCCGTAACTTATTGAAATCAGACTTAAAATCCCCTGGGGCATCGCCCCGTGCGGGTTCGAGTCCCGCCCTGAGTGCCAAGTTTGTCCAATAGGGTATATCTGAAAGACCGAGCCAGGGCCCTTCGTTACGGACATAGGGGTGGCGTCCCCGAGGGGAAGCCCGCGGAACGTCGCCATTCATTTCGGCATAGATTGGGCTGGCAGGTTTGGGTGGCTGAGTGTGCAATTGCAAACTACAAGAGATCCCGCTCCCTCAACCTCGCCTTCCGGCTCTCCGCTGCCCAGACCAGAGCCTGGGACAGCAGATCAGGACGCTCCGTCTGGAAAGAAAGCTCAGGCAAGGGGAGCTAACCCGCGTCTTGGACGTAACCCAGGAGACGCTCAGGAACTGGGGGAGTGGCAGGTCCACTCGTGTCCCCTCACTCGCTGGGGGCTGAGGAGTTTTTCGGGACGAGAATGAGTTCGGGGGAAATCGAGCTCCCCCCAAGAGCCCACTCAGGGGGAGTCGCCCTCCTCGATGAAGTCCCGCACCTTCGTCACAAGCCCCTCGAAATCGGCGCTCCTAGTGGCGTCGGCACAGCATAGTTCCACCTCCTCCGGCCCGCGCGCGCCCAGGCCCAGTTCAACCGCCCGGCGGATCTGCCGGTGGGACCAGACCGGGTAGTCGCGCAGCAGGCTCGCGCCCATGGCCCGCAGCACCGAAGCGCCCACCACATCCACCGCGACGCGGTCGTCCCCGGCGATCACGAGGTTGGGTTCCCGCTCCTCGCCCGTGTAGGGCCCGCCCGAGACCCAGCATTTCGTCCCGTCCAGGACGATGAGGCTCGGCGTGTAGAGCAGGTTCGTCTCCGTGATCATCTCGGCCATCTCGGGCACGAAGTGGGCCCGCACCCGGTCGCGCGGGTGGACGAATCCGTAGACGTTCTTGAGGGAGAGGCTGAAGCGCGCCCCCCCGCCGTGGGTTTTCATGGCGGGCAGGTTGACGACGTGCTGGCCCGGCCGCAGCAGGTGCCCGATGCAGTGGACCCATCCGCTCCAGCGGCTGGCCCCGGGCACGCGCGCCCTCACCCAGCGCTCCTCGTCGAAGTGGAGAACCTCGACGCGGTTCCTCTCCTGGAATGCCTTCATCCCCCAGCGCTCGAGGTTGCCCCTGGCGGGAAGCGAGAGCACGCCTCCCATCTCGCCGACGGCGATCTCCTCGCAGCCCGCCTCGCGCAGCAGGTCGACCGTGGCCTGCAGATGATCCGGGTGTGTCGAGGCCGGGAACGGGTCGGCCGAATTGAGGTTCGGCTTGATGAGGACGGGACCCGCCGAGTCGACGGCACGCCGTATTCCGCCGAGCTGCTCGACCGCAAGGCGCACGGCCTCCTTTCGGTCGCCTCCCCGGGCGATGGCGACGAGACTGCGTCCCCCCTCCACCAGCCGGGGCCTCCGCACAGGCGGGACCTCGGCTTCGGGAAATTCGGCGTCCGTCCCCTGGAC
>JBHIBR010000255.1:0-3419 GCA_046759145.1 Nitrospinota bacterium
GAGTGGGCGTGAGGGCGCCCCACCGCGCAGGCGCGTTGGGGACCCCGAGTGAACATGCCGCGCGCCGAGTTCGTCCACCTCCACCTGCACACCCAGTACAGCCTCCTCGATGGCGCCACGCGCATCGAGGAGCTGATGGAGCGAGCCGCCCAGTACCAGATGCCCGCCGTCGCCGTCACCGACCACGGGAACCTGTTCGGGGCGGTGAAATTCTACAAGGCGGCCAAGCGGGCCGGGGTGAAACCCATCCTGGGGTGCGAGGTGTACGTGGCCCCCGGGGGGAGGAGGGCGCGCGCCCCCGGCCCCCAGGGCGCCCGGGCGCCCCACCTCGTGCTCCTTGCAGAAGACCAGGCCGGCTACCACAACCTCGTCCAGCTTGTGAGCCAGGGTTTCCTCGAGGGCTTCTACTACCACCCGCGCATCGACCGCGAGCTCCTCGAAAGACACTCCCAGGGGCTGATCGCCCTCTCCGCCTGCCTCTCGAGCGAGGTGAACGAAGCGCTCCTCGAGGACCAGGCGGCCCGCGCCCGCGAGGCGGCCTCCTACTACAAGGAGCTCTTCGGCCCGGGGCGCTACTTCCTGGAGCTCCAGGACCACGGCCTCCCCGAGGACAAGAGGCTCATCCCCCGGGTCGCGCAGCTTGCCAAGGAGCTCGACCTTCCCCTTGTCGCCACCAACGACACCCACTACCTGGAGCGCCAGGATGCGCGGGCGCAGGAGGTGCTCGTCTGCATCCAGACGGGGAAGACTCTCTCGGACGCCCGCCGCATGACGGCCCACAGCGACCAGCTCTTCTTCAAGAGCCCGGGGGAGATGAAGGAGCTCTTCCGCAACTACCCGGAGGCCGCACAGAACACCCTGGCCATCGCCGAGCGCTCCAACGTCTCCCTCGACTTCGAGAAGACCCACCTCCCCGCCTACCAGGTGCCGCCCGGCTACACCCTGGACGGCTACCTCCGGGAGCTCACGATGGGAGGGCTGGAGCGGAGGCTCTCCGAGCTGGGTCTCCGCGGCGCGGAGGCGGAGGCCTACCGGCGGCGGGCCGAGGAGGAAGTCGAGGTCATCACCCGCATGGGCTACTCGGGCTACTTCCTCATCGTGTGGGACTTCATCGACTTCGCCCGCAGGCAGGGCATCCCCGTGGGCCCGGGGCGCGGCTCGGCTGCGGGGAGCCTGGTGGCCTACTGCCTGCGCATCACCGACCTGGACCCCCTCCGCTACGGCCTCCTCTTCGAGCGCTTCCTGAACCCCGAGCGGGTCACCCTGCCCGATATCGACGTGGACTTCTGCATGGAGCGGCGGGACGAGGTCGTGGCCTACGTGGCGCGCAAGTATGGGGCGGAGAACGTCGCCCAGATCATCACCTTCGGCACCATGCTGGCCAAAGGGGTCATCCGGGACGTGGGCCGCGTCATGGACATGTCCTACGGCGAGGTGGACCGCATCGCCAAGCTCCTCCCCAACCGCCTCAACCTCACCCTCGAGGGGGCCCTGGCCGAGGAGCCCAGGCTGCGGGAGGCGGCCGGGCGCGAGCCCCAGGTGGCGGAGCTGCTGGAGACCGCCCGGGCGCTCGAGGGGAACGTCCGCCACGCCTCGACCCACGCGGCGGGCGTGGTCATCACGCCGCGCTCCCTCACGGAGTACCTCCCCCTCTACAAGGACTCCAAGGGGAGCGTGATGACCCAGTACGACATGAAGGACGTGGAGGCCCTGGGCCTTCTGAAGATGGATTTCCTGGGCCTCAAGACCCTCACGGCCATCCACAAGGCCTGCCAGCTCGTGCGGGAAGGGCGGGGTGCCGAGCTGGATGCCGACCGCATCCCCCTGGACGACGCGGAGGCCTACCGCTTGCTCGCCGAGGGCCGCACCACGGGCGTCTTCCAGCTCGAGAGCCGGGGGGTGCGGGACATCCTGCGGAAGCTGCGTCCGACGAGATTCGAGGACCTGGTGGCGGTGGTCGCCCTCTACCGGCCGGGCCCCCTGGGGAGCGGCATGGTGGAGGACTTCATCAAGCGGAGGCACGGCCTCTCCCCCATCGAGTACGAGCTCCCCCAACTCGAGCCCATCCTGCGCGACACCTACGGGGTCATCCTCTACCAGGAGCAGGTGATGCAGATCGCCAGCGCGCTGGCGGGCTTCTCCATGGGGCGCGCGGACCTGCTCCGGCGGGCCATGGGGAAGAAAGACCTCAAGGCCATGGTGGAGCAGCGCACCGCCTTCGTGGAGAGCGCCTGCGCGCGGGAGGTCCCCCGGGGGAAGGCGGAGCGCATCTTCGACCTCATGGAGTACTTTGCTGGCTACGGCTTCAACAAATCCCACAGCGCCGCCTACGCCCTCCTCGCCTACCGCACGGCTTACCTCAAGGCGCGCTACCCGCGGGAGTTCATGGCCTCTCTCCTCTCCTGCGACCGGGACAACCAGGACCGGGTCATCAAGGACATCGCCGAGTGCCGCGAGGTGGGCATCCCCGTCCTGCCCCCGGACGTGAACCATAGCGAGAAGGATTTCGCCGTCGCCGGGGAGGGCATCCGCTTCGGCCTCGCGGCGGTGAAGAACGTAGGGGAAGCCGCCGTGGAGGCGATCCTGGAGAGGCGCCGCCGGGAGGGCCCCTTCCGCTCGCTGGAGGACCTTTGCCGGCGGGTGGACCTCCGCCACCTGAACCGCCGGGTGGTCGAGAGCCTCATCAAGTGCGGCGCCTTCGACTCCCTGGGGGCGCGCCGCTCGCAGCTCGCCGCCGCCCTGGACGGGGCGCTTGATGCGGCCTCCCGCGCCCAGCGAAACGCCGCCCTGGGCCAGTTCAGCCTCTTCGGGGAGGGGGAGGGGGAGCGGGGGGAGCCCGCACCCTTGCCCGATGTGCCCGAGTGGCCCGAGCGCGAGCGTCTCGCGGGGGAGAGGGAGATGCTGGGCTTCTACGTCACAGGGCACCCCCTGGAGGCCCACCGCCCTCTCATCCGCCGACTGGCCGACTGCGACAGCAGCCGCTTGCTCGAGCTCCGCTCCGCCCGGAAGGTGCGCTTGGCCGGGCTCATCCGCTCGGTGCGGCGTCAGACCACCCGCAAGGGGCAGCCCATGGCCTATCTCACCCTGGAGGACCTGGAGGGTTCTCTCGAGGTGATCCTCTTCCCCGACGCCTACGAAAAGGCGTACCCTCTGCTCGAGAGCGAGGAGCCCCTCCTGGTGGAGGGGACGGCCGAGCCGGCCGAGGAGACCGTGCGGGTGATCGCCGAAGGGGTGAGCCGCCTGGCGGATGCCCGGGAGGCGGAGGGAAGGGTCCACGTGCGGGTCCGGGCCGCAGGAGGGGGTGAGGAATTCCTGGGGGCGCTCCGGAGGGCCCTCCAGGCGCATCCGGGCGGGTGTCCCGTCCTCTTCCACCTCGACCTCGCCGGGGAAGGGGAGGTGGTGGTGGAGGCGGGGGAGGG
>JBHIBR010000256.1:0-3390 GCA_046759145.1 Nitrospinota bacterium
GAGAACGCGCGGGGGAGCAGGACTCCCTCCATCGTCTTCTTCGACGGCCTCGACACCACCAAGGAGATGCTCTACTTCCGGGGCGTCCCCTCCCTGGTGGAGCGGGGGATGAGCTGCCTCATCGTGGACGGCCCCGGCACGGGGGAGGCCATCCGCTTCCGGGGCCACTACCTGCGGCACGACTACGAGGTGGCCGCGAGGGCGGCTTGCGACTACCTGGAGAAACGGCCTGAGGTTGACCCCGAGCGCCTGGCCGTCCTGGCCATCAGCCTCGGAGGCTACTACGCGCCCCGCTCGGCCGCCTTCGAGAAGCGCTTCAAGGCCTGCGCCGCCTGGGGCGCCATCTGGGACTACCAGGCCACCTGGAAGAGACGGATCGAGATTGGCTTCAAGACCTCCCTCTCGGTCCCGGGCCACCACATCATGTGGATCTTCAACGCGAAGAGCCTGGAGGAGGCCCTGGAGAAGCTCGAGCCCTTCAAGCTCGACGGCGTGGCCCAGAGGATCACCTGCCCCTTCCTCCTCACCCACGGCGCCGAGGACCAGCAGATCCCCCTCCCTGACGCGCAGGCGCTTTTCGACGCCGTGGGCTCGAAAGACAAGACCTTCAAGGTGTTCACCGTGGAGGAGGGAGGAGCCCAACATTGCCAGGGCGACAACAGAACCCTCGGCGTCACTTACATCGCCGACTGGCTGGAGGAGAAGCTCCTGGGCTAACCCTCCAGGGGTGGCGGAGAAAGGGTCATGGAAGGGATCAAGCAGAAGGCTCTCGACTTCATCGACACCCGATTCGGCAAGGCGCAGGAGGTCGCCCGGGAGGTGTGGGGCTATGCGGAGATCGCCCTGGAGGAGCACCGCTCGGCGAAGCTCCTCGCGGACGTTCTCGAGCGGGCCGGCTTCGAGGTCCAGCGGGGGGTGGGAGAGCTCCCCACCGCCTTCATCGCCCGCTGGGGGGAGAGAGGCCCGACGGTGGGCCTCCTGGCCGAGTACGACGCCCTGCCCCACTGCGGACCCTCCCACGACAAGACGGGCCATGGCTGCGGGCACAACCTCCTGGGTACGGCGAGCGTGTATGCCGCCCTCGCCTCGGCCCACGCCCTTCGGGAGGGAGGCATCCCGGGGCAGGTGGTCTGCTTCGGCTGCCCCGCCGAGGAGACCCTCGAGGGGAAGGTTTACATGGCGAGGGACGGGGCCTTCGCGGGATTGGACGCCGTCCTCACCTGGCACCCCCACTTCCAGAGCTGCGCCCGGGGGGGCAGCACCAACGCCATGGACTCCATCGCCTTCGAGTTCTTCGGCAAGAGCGCCCACGCCGCCCGCGACCCCTGGAACGGGCGCAGCGCCCTGGACGGCGTGGAGATCATGAACTGCGCCGTCAACATGATGCGCGAGCACATGGTCGAAGAGGCGCGCGTCCACTACGTGATCCGCGACGGGGGCGTGGCGCCCAACGTAGTGCCCTCCTACGCCCGGGTGTGGTACTACGTGCGGGCGCCCCGCCGGGCGCTGGTGAACGAGCTGCGCGAGCGGGTGGTGAACTGCGCCCGGGCGGGGGCGCTGGCCTCGGAGACGGAGGTCAAGGCGACCGTCCTCACCGCGGTGTACGAGACGCTCCCCAACCAGGTGCTTGCGCGCTGCGTGCAGCGCAACCTGGAGGCCGTCGGCGCTCACCGCTACACCGGGGAGGAGAAAGCCTTCGCCCACAAGCTGGGTTTCGAGACCCCCCTCTCGGAGGAGGTCTCTCCCATGAGCATGGAGAACATCCGGCCGAGCAACGAGCGGGGGAACGTGAGTTGGATCGCCCCCCTGGGGAGTCTCCACGTTGCCTGCCACGCCCCCGGGACGCCCGGCCACAGCTGGCTCGCCACCCAGCAGTACGGGATGACCATCGGGGAGAAGGGCATGGCCACAGCGGCCAAGACCATGGCGGCGTCAGCCCTCGACCTCATCTCCGAGCCCGGAGCGTTGAGGGAGGTGCGGGCGGAGTTCGAGGAGAAGACCCGGGGGTTCACCTACGACCCCATCATCCCCAAGGACCAGAAGCCCAACCCCCTGGGCCAGCGCTGAGGAGGGGGGGGAGTGGCTGAGGAGCTCTACCCTCGCTTCTCCCGCGAGGAGATGGCCCGCCGCCACGGCCTCGCCCGCCGCCTCATGGAGGAGGAGGGCCTCTCTGCCCTTCTCCTCTTCGGACTCGGGGGGACCAACCGCCGCGGCCAGGCCGACCTCTACTACCTCTCGGGCTACCGCGACTTCAACCACGCCTACCTCATCCTCCCCCGGGAGGGGGAGCCCACCCTCTTCGTCGGGCTCTACAACCACCTCCACAACGCCCGGGCCCTCTCGGTCTTCCCGGACGTGCGCCACGGGGGCTACGGCCCCCCGCAGGCGGTGGCGGAGCGGCTCGAGGAACTGGGTCTCGGGGCGAGTCGCATAGGGCTGGTGGGGGTGAACCCGCGCTTTCGCATCATCCTCCCCTACGACCACCTGGTCTACCTTCGGGAGCGCTTTCCCGAGGCCGGATGGGTGGACGTCTCAGCGCGCTTCCGGGCGCTGCGCCTGGTGAAGAGCGAGGAGGAGATCGCCTGGCTCCAGGAGGGGGCGCGGCTCAGCGACCTCGCCCTGGAGGCCCTGGTGGAGGTCGCCCGTCCGGGGATCTCCGAGTTCGAGCTGGCGGGCCGGATGGCCGCCGCCTACCTCGCCCGGGGGGGAGAGCAGCTGGTGCACATGGTGACGGCCACATCCATGGCGGACCCCCGCACCCCGCTCCCCTGGCAGAACGCCACCCGGCGGAGGGTCGAGGCGGGCGACGTGATCCTGACCGAGTTGAGCGCCGCCTACTGCGGGTACGCGGGGCAGGTGCTCCGTCCCTTCACCGTGGGGGCGGGGCCGACGGCCGAGTACCGCGCCCTCTTCGAAGTGGCCCTCGAAACCTATGAGGCCATGGCGCGGGCCATGCGGGCGGGGGCGAGCGCGGGGGAGGTGCTGGAGGCGGCAGAGATCATCCCCCGCCGTGGTTACCGCATCTACGACTCCCTCGCCCACGGCTTCGGGGTGGACCTGCTGCAACCCTCCCTCGGCATCCCGGGCTCGGCCTACGCGCCCCCGCCCGCGGATTTCCGCTACGGGGAGAACATGGTGATGGTGATCCAGCCCAACCCCATCACCGCCGATGGCCGCCGGGGAGTGCAACTGGGCGACCTGGGCGTGGTGACCCGGGAGGGCTTCCGCTCCCTCCACACTTTCCCCCGAGCGTTCCTCCGCTGCGGATGAGGGGGAACCGCCCTCAGGGGACCCTGCCGATGCGCTCCGCGCCCGCCTCGATGGGTCCCTCTTGAGCGCCCGCTCAACCCGCCCCCAGTTCTCTCAGTCGCTCCTCGTCCATCCCGAAGT
>JBHIBR010000257.1:0-3379 GCA_046759145.1 Nitrospinota bacterium
TATTATCTTCCCAGGTACAAAGGTAAAAGAAGGCAATTTGCCAAGTTGGAGCGTCGCCATATCTCTTCGAAACCCAGTCTCTGCTTTAAGGATTACCCTCCTCAGATAGTAAGTGTCCGGGGGAATGTTCGCAATCATAAAATATCCTTCCTTTCCCGTAGTAGCCTCAAAGAATTGACTTCCATCTGTGCTCTCGATCTCGACCCCAATTCCCCACTTAATAGTCCCCAGGGGCAAGGTGCCCAAACCACTAGGACGTGGATCGCCTGGATATTTGTTATTAATTACCACTCTACCAATGACTAGAGAACTGTTGGGTCCGGTCGGATCTGCTAGAGTGGCGCAACCAGTGATAAGACTAAAAAGGAGGAGGACCGACCATAAGAAAGCCCTCTCTCTGATTTTTCTCATTTTTCACCCTCCCCCCAGGAAAGCCGATTTTCCCCTTCGAGATTTCACCCCCCTATCTGGTACATCTCGACCTTTTTCGGCCCGGCCGCCGCCCTTGTCTCAAGCGTCCTCAGCTCTGAATATTGATCTTCCCGGCTGCGCCAGATGCCCGTTATCAATTCCCGGAGTTCATCGTCGCTGGCGCCCCTTCTCAGAGGGTCCTTCAGGTCGGTCCCGTGAGTTGCAAATAAACAGGTGTATACTTCGCCCTCAGCCGAGAGCCTCACCCTGGTGCAATCTCCGCAGAAGGGCTTTGTAACCGACGCGATGATGCCTACCTCTCCGCCGCCATCCCGGTATCGGTAGCGGAGAGCTACCTCTCCCTTATAATTCGCCCCTATGGGCTCCAGGGGCATCTGCGCATGAATCCTCTCAACGATTTCGTCTGCGGGGACCACCTGGTCCATCTTCCACTGGTTCAGGTTCCCCACGTCCATGTACTCGATGAACCGCACGATGTGGCCCGTGCCCTTGAAGAACCTGGCCAGATCAACAAGGGTATGGTCGTTCACCCCTTTTATGACGACGGCGTTGATCTTGATCGGGCGCAGGCCCACCTCTTCCGCCTTCTTGATCGCCGCCAGCACCCGTCCGATGCTGTAGCCTCGCCCGTTCAATTGTTTGAATATTTCCTCATCCAGAGTGTCAAGGCTCAAGGTGATCCTTTGTAAGCCCGCATCCTTGAGGGCCTGGGCTTTCTCAGCGAGCAGGTATCCGTTGGTGGTGAGAGTGAGGTCCTCTATGCCCTCGATCCCGGAAAGGAGTGCAACCAGGTGCTCCAGTTCGCTTCTGACCAGCGGTTCTCCCCCTGTTAACCTTATTTTAGTTACGCCGAGGCCGACGAATATCCTGGCAACTCGGGCGATTTCCTCAAAAGTCAAAAGCTCCCTCTTCGGGAGGAACTCATATTTTTCGCCATAGATTTCCTTGGGCATGCAATAGAGACACCGGAAGTTACACCTATCGGTAACCGAGACCCTCAGGTCCTTCATGGGCCTGGAAAATCTATCCGTTACGGCAGCCGGCATCTTTACCACATGCCCTTCCTTGCCAGACCTTTCAGGCCGGGTTTGCTTCGCATCCCCAACTCGAAGCGTCCGCCAGCTTATCCGCCACTCACCTCCCCGGGCGGGGAGAGCACCTCCCCCATGCGCCCGGTGTGATAGCCACCGAGGGTCTCCACCTGCTTGCGGAAGGAGGGCTCCCGGATGACTTCGAGGAGGCGCCCGATGGCGGGCAGGCCCATGAACTCGGCGGGGAGGATGAAGTCGTAGCGCTCACGGTCCACAGGGATGAAGTCCAGCCCGAGCGCCCGGGCGGCGGCGAGGATGCCCAACCCCGCGTCCGCGCGCCCTCCCCCGACCGCCATGGCGACGGCCATGTGGGTGTACTCCACGCGCTCGTACCCCTTCACCCGGGCGGGGTCGATCCCCCGCCGGGCAAACAGGTGGTCCAGGAGGATCCGCGTACCCGAGCCCGACTGACGGTTGACGATGGTGACGTCTTCGCGGGCCAGGTCCTCGATGGAACGGACGCCCTTGGGGTTCCCGGGGGGGACCATGATGCCCTGCTCGCGCTCCAGGAAGGTCACCACCGTGAGCTCTTGGCCCCGCAGATAGCGGCGGAGGTAGGACCAGTTGTAGTCCCCCGTCCGGGGGTCCAGGAGGTGGGAGCTGGCGAGGTGGGCCTCCCGGTCCCGGAGCGCCAGGAGCCCCCCCAGGCTCCCCAGGGGTGAGGTGGAGAGGCTCAGCTCGGGGAAACGCTCCTTTAGGGCATTGGCCAGAAGGTCGAGGGCGTTGTCGTGGCTGCCCGCGAGCAGGATGTTGTTCCGCACCTCCGCCAGGGGGCGGAGGAGCTCCACCTCGACGAGAGCCCCTTTCTCGAGCCCCTCCTGGTTGGCCGGGATGCGGACGATCCCGTCGGCATCCACAAGCGAACTGATGACACTCGCCCCCCGCTTTCCGGGGAGCGCCACCATCCGGTCTCCCACCAGGCCCAGGCGCACCCGGACGTAGTCGACCGCCCCGAGGTGGGAAGCGGTCTTGCGGCTCATGACGGCGGAGACGCGCCCCTCCTCCAGGGGCGGGGCTCCCAGCATGTGGGCGAGCAGAGGAGAGACAAACTCCTCGAGCACCAGGGCCGCCGAGACGGGATAGCCCGGCACGCCCACAAGGGGCTTTCCGCGGGATGCACCCAGCACGGTGGGCTTCCCGGGGTTCATGGCCACCCCGTGGACCACCACCTCCCCTAGCTCCCGGAATACGGCGGCGGTGAAGTCCTCCGAGCCGGCCGAGGAGCCCGCGTTCACGAGCACCACATCCGCCTCCCCGAGGGCCCGTCCCACGGCCTCCTTGAGGGCGTCGTATTCGTCCCGCACGATGGGGTAGACCAGCGGCTCCGCCCCCCAGAGGCGGAGGTAAGCCGCCAGGAGGGTGGAGTTGAACTCCACGATGTCCCCCTCCTTGAGCTCCGCCCCCGGGGCGACGAGCTCGTTTCCCGTCGGGATGACCGCCACCCGGGGGCGCCGGCGTACGGGCACCTCGGTGTGGCCCCCGGCCAGGAGCGCCCCCATGTCGAAGGGCCGGATGCGGTGTCCCGAAGGGAGGAGGAGCTGGCCGGCCACGATGTCCTCCCCGGCCACCCGCACGTTATGCCAGGGCGCGACGGCGGCCTCCACCTCCACACAATCCGGGTCGGGCTGGTGGAGGTGCTCCACCATGATCACGGCGTCCGTCCCCGGAGGAAGCGGGTCCCCGGTGTCCACCCAGTGGGCCTGAGCCCCCAGCCTGAGGCGCAACGGGCTCGCCGGGCTCGCGCCGAAGGTGTCCTCCGCACAGGCCGCCACCCCGTCCATGGCAGCGGCGTGGAAGTGGGGGGAGGAGATGCGCGCGTAGAGCGGCTCCGCCGTCACCCGCCCCAGGGAGTCCCC
>JBHIBR010000258.1:0-3376 GCA_046759145.1 Nitrospinota bacterium
GTGCGGGCCCGTCGCCCTCCCCGTCTGTCCCGAACGGGCGATGGACTGGCCCCGCGCCACCTTGTCTCCTTTCCGGACGAGGAGCTTGCGGTTGTGGGCATATACGGTGTGGAAATCCCCGGGATGGCGAATGATCACCGCGCGCCCGTAGCCGCCGGGCCCCCAGTCGCTGAAGATGACCTCCCCGCCCTCCGCTGCTCGCACCAGAGTCCCCTCCGGCACTGCGATGTCGATGCCATCGTGCCGCCCCCCGGAGTCCCTGGAGAAATAGCGCGAAATCCTCCCCCGGAGGGGCCAACTGAACTCCAACCCCCCGACCCGGGGGAGGCTCTCCCGCGCCACCTTTGGGCGGTGGCTGGGAACGGGCGAGCGGCGCTTCTCCCGCCCGGGCGGGGACACCGGAGGCAAGGGCGGGTAAAGCGCGTGCCGGGCGCCTGGGATGAAGACCTTCGTCCCCACCCGAAGGTCCCTGGGGTCCGCGATGTGGTTCACCCGGATGAGCTCATCCAGCTCCACGCCGTAGGTGCGCGAGAGCCGCCAGAGCGTCTCCCCGGGCCGCAAAACGTGGTAGACGCCCCGCCCCAGGGGCACAGGGGCCCTCCGGCCCCCCAGGCCGCAGGCCGCCACCAACACCAGCGCGATTAGCAGGGCCCCCCATCGGGCCCGTTCAGCACACGCCTTCAACGCCTCCGCGACCTTCCCCAGAGGGCGGAGGGGAAAGAGCCAGGGTCACGGCCTCCTCCGGGGTGCGGGCGACCCGCACGCCCGGCGGGTTGTGGCTTCGGCCCAGCGCCACCACCACCTTGCCAAGCTGCAGGGCGTGGGCCATCTCGCTCAGCGTGCCATGCAGTCCCTCGAGGGCGATGACCGCCTCCGCCGAAGCCACCAGGATCACGTTCCGCGCGTAGCCCATCCCCGAGCAGAGGGCCACCTCGATGTGCGGGTTGGCTTCCGCGGCATCGTAGCCCGGCAACACGCCCACCGTGAGGCCCCCTGCCCTGCGGGCACCCCGGGCCGCCGCCTCCATCACGCCGCCGAGCCCCCCGCAGAGGAGCACCGCTCCCCGCTCTGCGATCAGACGGCCCACCTCCTCGGCCAGGCGGCACACAGAGGAGGAGGCAGCCGAACCGCCGACGACGGCGATGAGGGTCCGCAAGGTGAGGGTTGTCCTCCCGGCCGCCTTGCCGGGGCCCGGGCGGGCCCCCCTGGCGCGGCCACCTTTCTGGGCGAGGGGTTAAGCCTCTATAGCACAGCGAGGGGCCGCTGTCACGGGGCAAAGCAAAGGCAAGGGGCCGGCCCCCGCGTCGAACGGTCGGGGCGATTAGACCCGAAAGAAACCCCGCTGAGTTGCTCCGTCGCGACACTGTTTCTGAACCTCGACCACCTCGTCCAACCGGTCAAAGAGCACATCGACAATCTCGGGGTCGAAATGCACGCCGCGCCCCTCGTATAGAATTCTGTAGGCCTTCTGGTTGGGAAAGGCCTTCTTATAGGGACGCCTGGTCGTGAGCGCGTCGAAAGTGTCGGCCACGGCACAAATTCTGCCCCAAATCGGGATATCTTCTCCGGCCAGGCCATTCGGGTATCCGCTTCCGTCCCACTTCTCGTGGTGGGAAAGGGCGATTGCCTCGCCGGCCTGTAATAGTGCCGAGGATGAGCCGCTGAGGATACGAGCGCCAATGGTTGTGTGCTCTTTCACTTTTTCCCATTCGTCGGGGCAGAGTTTACCCGGCTTTAGGAGAATGCTGTCCGGAATGCCAATTTTACCCACGTCGTGCATGGGGCTGGCGTGGAAAATGACCTCCACGTCGCCTGGCGACAAGTCGAGTCCGCGCGCCAGAACCGTGCAATAGTGGCCCATTCGGTGAATGTGCGCCGCCGTATCTTGGTCTTTGAATTCTGATGCCACCGCCAAGCGGTGGATCGTGTCCAGGTGCGCATCGAAGGCTTGCCGCTGAGCCTCAGCCATGTCTTCCAGAGACCGCCGGAACACAGCGGTTCGCTTCTCAACCATTTCCTCTAGCATCGCCTTGTGGCGCTTCATGGCCTCTTGAGCTTCCTTCATTTTCAACTGGGACTTAACGGTCACCTCCAGTTCCGCCACGTCAATCGGTTTGCAGACGAAGTCGTTGGCTCCGGCTTCAACGGCGCGAATGCGGTCTCCCTTGTTCCTCAGCGCTGTCACCATGACGATGGGCACGTCTGCGGAATCCGGGTCCTCCCGAATTCGTCGTGCCACCTCAAACCCATCCATCCCGGGCATCAGCGCGTCCAACAGCACAAGGTCGATGTCCAGTTTCAACTTGGCCAGCGCCTCGAGGCCGTCCCGGGCGGTTTCAGTCTCGTGTGCGAAAGATCCCAAGATGGATGCGAGCACCTCACGAGTTTCCTCTTCATCATCCACGATGAGAATCCGTCTCGGGCGGTCCATGGCTTTGCCTCCCTCCCCTCCGGCAGGAATATGAAGATGGTTCACGTGAGGGCTGAAACTAACCCTCGCTTATCTTCAAAGGGAAGGCGGATGGTGAACGTCGTCCCCCCTCCCGCCGCGTTCTCCGCCCAAATTTTCCCCCCACGGTTTTCGACAATCCCGAGCGAAACCGAGAGGCCGAGGCCGGTGCCCTTGTCCGGCTCCTTGGTGGCGAAGAAGGGGTCGAAGATGCGGCCCATGATCTCCTCCGAAATGCCCTCTCCTGTGTCGGCCACCCGGGCCTCCCACCACCTCCTGCCATCCTGCTCCACCACCCTCGAAGCGAGGGTGAGTTTCCGCCGCCGCATGGAGAATGCTGCCGAACACTTCGGGGAGGCCCAGGTTTTCTGTGATTTTGCGATTTAGCTCCTGGAGCACGCCTCGCCGTGAGGCCCGCTCCTCTTGCTCGGCGGAAAAGGCGCCGGCCTGGCCATTCGGCGGCCAGAGGACACTGGGCTGTCAAAATTATTCAAAAAGCCGAGCGGGCGGTTGCGTTCGTACACTTCGCCGGTCAACCACCCGTCCAGGTCAGGAGTGGCTCCCAGCCTCTTGGGCCCTATCGCCAGGGGTTGGCCGATCTCCGCCGAGCGCCGAACGGTCAAAGGTCTTTGCATTCCCCCGGTCTTCCCTATCATCAAGGGGCCTGTCGATGGCCCGGGTGAGTTCATCCCGGGTCCGAGGGCTCTGGGCGAGGCCTCGAAAGACAGCCCAAGGATGGGCTTGAAGCCGGCAGAGAGGGGGTAGGCGACGATGTAAGGAACGGGGGAGGCGATCACGCCCGGCCCTCTGGGGGGGCCTCCGGCCAAGCCCTGGATGGCGCCCCCTATAGGCTTGGTCGCTTACGGCACCTATCCCTCTCTCAGACCACCGGCGCATGGGCGGCCATCCCCGCCAGGTCCACTTCCC
>JBHIBR010000259.1:0-3359 GCA_046759145.1 Nitrospinota bacterium
CCGGGAAGCGCTCCCCCTCCTCCAGCCTCCGGGGAGACGCATCGAGGTGCCCTTCGAGGGGACCTCGCTTCCGGGCATCCTCCGCCTTCCGCCGGGGGGCGCGGGGGGCGAGGGCGCTCCCTGCGTCCTGCTCCTCGCGGGGCTCGACTCCACGAAGGAGGAATTTCACACCTTCGAGCCGCTCTTCCACGCCCGCGGTCTCGCCACCTTCGCCTTCGATGGGCCCGGCCAGGGGGAGAGGGGGGATCTGCCCCTGCGGGCGGACTTCGAGACGGCGGTTGGGGCGGTCGCGGAGTTCCTGGGGCGGGAGGGACTGGACGGAGGCGGGCGCCTCGGCGCGCTGGGGGTGAGCACGGGGGGCTACTACGCCGCCCGGGCGGCCGCCCGGGTTCCTCGCCTGCGGGCGACGGTGGCGGTGGGGGGTTTTTACGACTTGGCCGGTTGCTGGGAGGGGCTCCCCCGGCTCACCCGCCAGGGGTTCGCCCACGCCATGGGGGGCGTGAGCGAGGAGGAGGCGCGCGAGCGGGGGGAGGCGCTGAGCCTGCAAGGGGTGCTGGGCGCGCTCCGCACCCCGCTCCTCATCGTCCACGGCGAGGGGGACCGCATCTGCCCCCCCGCCGAAGCCCGCCGCATGGCGGAAGAGGCCCGCCGCTCGGGGGCGGAGGTGGAGCTCCGCCTCTACCCCGAGGGCAACCACGTCTGCAACAACCTCCCCCACCTCTACCGCCCCTTGGCCGCGGACTGGCTGGGGGAGCGCCTGAGGGCCGCCCCTCACCACATGGTGTAGCCGCCGCTCACGGCCAGGGTCTGGCCCGTGAGCCAGGCGCTCTCCTCGGCGCACAGGAACACGACCGCTCCCGCCACATCCTTGGGCTCCCCCCACCGCCCCAGCGGGGTGCGCTGGGTCACTGCCTCCCGGTACTCGGGGATCTCGTAGACCGGCCGGGAGAGGTCGGTGAGGGTGGGCCCGGGCGCGACAGCGTTCACCCGGACCCCATACGGGCCGAGCTCCACCGCGAGGCAGCGCGTCCAGGCCTCCAGGGCGGCCTTGGTGGCGCTGTAGAGCGTCATCCGGGGCGCCGCCATCCGGGTGGTGCTCGAGCAGAGGTTCACAATGCGCCCCGATCTCGCCGCCGCCATCTCCCGGGCCAGCGCCTGGGTGAGGAAGAAGGGGGCCCGGAAGTTGATGGCCCACATCCTCTCCAGGGTGGCGGCGTCGAAGTCGAAGAAGAGCTTCGGGTCGTTGAAGCCCGCGTTGTTGACCAGGATGTCCACCCTCCCCCAATCGGCTCGCACGCGGGCGGCGAGCCGCTCCACCTGGGCGAGGTCCTCGAGGTCTGCCGCCGCGGCCCGGGCCTCGAACCCCCGGGCGCGGAGCTCCGCCGCCGTCTTCTCGGCCCTCTCCTCCGAACGTCCGTTCACGATGAGGCGGGCCCCCTCCCGGCCGAGGCGCTCGGCGATGGCGCGGCCGATGCCCCGCGTGCTCCCCGTGACGAGCGCCGTCTCTCCCTGGAGCTTCATGGCACCTCCTCCCGAAACCGGCTCCCGCGGTTTCCCTGCCGGCAGAGGATCGGGCCCGCGGAGTAGCAGACGAGTTGACAGGCGCGCGCCAGCGCCTCGCGTCTTGTGCGCGAGAGGGATCTGAAGGGCGGGTGCCTCTCGAAGACCTGAACGGGTTCCACCACCCCTCCGGCTCGCGCCGGGCCGAGCTCAGCGAGATTCTGCTCCAGAGCGTGCGCATTATACCGCCCGGAGCGACCTTCCCCAAAGCCCTTGCCGAAATGGAGGGCATGCACTATCCTAAGAGGGTGAGGCAGCTCGCGCGAGCGGCCCGATAGAGGGGAGATGTCAATGGGCATAGAAGGCTCCGGCGAGAGACGAATCCGAGCCTACCGGGCTGCGCTCCTCGCCGCTCTCCTCCTCGGCGGCTGCGCCGGTTACGACTCGCTCCAGAGCTTCCAGCCCGGGAGCGGGGTGTCTTCCCAGACAAGCCCCGACGTCGGCAAATATCGCCTCCAGACCGTCGCCGTCCTCCCCTTCCGCAACGCCACCCCTTCGCCGGGGGCAGGCCAGAAGGTGGCAGGCTTCCTCCACGACCAGCTGGCGGCCACCAAGCGCTTCCGCTTGGAGCCCCCTCCCGTGATGGACGAGGAGGAGGAGGTGAGGCTCCAGTTCCGCATCCGCAGCGGCCTGCGGGAGGGGGTGACCAACGAGCAGAGCGAGCTGGCGGAACTGGGTCGCCAGATCAGTCGGTTCCTGGCCCGGGTCCGCCCCTACGTGACCAACCTGGAGGTCCTTTACCCCGGCGAGTACTTCGAGGGACAGCCGGAGGCGCGGAAGCCGGGCGAGAGGAAGCAACTCCCTCGGCAAGTCGGCCGGCCCGGGCCGCCTTCCGAGAGCCCTCCCCCCCTCGCCCAGGAGGCGCTGGATGCTGTCATTACGGGCGTGGTGACCCAGTACCGTAACCGCAGCGGCTGGGGGTACCTGGGGGACCGGGGCGCGGCGGTTTCCTATGACGTCTACCTCGTGAGCATCCGGGACCGAAAGGTGCTGTGGAAGGCGTCCTTCCGCGAGGAGCAGCAGCCGCTCTTCGACAACCTCCTCTATTTCTCCCGCTACGCCAGGGGCGGCTTCGCCTGGCAGACCCACGACCAGCTCACCCGCTACGGGATGGAGCGGGTGCTCAAGACCTTCCCCGGCCTCGTGGAAGAGGCCCCCGCGCTGGGGGGCGACTGAGGGAGGGGGCCGTCTTTCCTTCCCCCGAGCCCCGCAGGGCGGGCCCGTGGAGGGGGCGTTGTGCTTCGGGTTCATGCCCCTCACCCAGCAACCCCTGCGCCGGCCGGCGGAGCGAGCCCCTCGACCTCCTCCGGATGTAAGGGCCTCCCGACCCCGGGCATGCTCAAAGGGGGCTCCTGCGCCCCCTCCCCCGGCAAGAAATCGTCTCCGCCCCAAAAAATCTTTGCTGGCCGAGGGTTGCCAAGGGAGACGAGAGCGGATAGATTTAGCTAAAAGCCTCGCGAAAGGTGGGTGGAAAGGTCGGTAAAAGAGGACCCCGGGACGCCGCGGAAAGGAGGTCGATAGGGGAGGACCCCGGGACGCTATCCTGGGTAGTGTCACATCCCGAAGGAGGGAGGGTGGTTCCTTCCGCGGGGGGTGGCACGACATGGGGCAGCGAGTCACATCCAGCAAGGGAGGAGGGAGGTTCATGAGGAAGGCGCTAGCGTTCATGGTCATCGTAGCATTCGCCTTCTCCGGGGTGGTGGCCGCCACGGCCCCGGCGGAGGCGGCGAAGCTCCGCATCGGCATCCACCGGGCGGCATTCGCCTCCATCAACGTGGTGGCTTTGAAGAAGGGCTACT
>JBHIBR010000260.1:0-3355 GCA_046759145.1 Nitrospinota bacterium
GGGGTATCGGGAGAGGTGTTCAACGTGGGCTCGGGCGAGCGACACTCGGTGAAGGGACTCCTGGAGAAGCTCTCGGAGATCATCGGCGTCCAGGTCGAGCCTCGCTACGGCCCGCCGCGGCCTGGCGACATGCGGGACACTCTGGCGGACATCTCCCGGGCGCGGGCGCGCCTGGGCTACCAGCCCGTCGCCTCCTTCGAAGAGGGGCTCGAGGGCACGGTGCGCTGGTTCCAGGGACAGGCGGCGGGGGAATGATTCCCGGCGCTAGCATTGTGGGAGGAAAAAAGGGGCCAGCGCCCCAGCGCTAACCCCTTGATTTCCTGGTGGGCAGGAGGGGGCTCGAACCCCTGACCTTCGGCTTGTAAGGCCGACGCTCTTCCAGCTGAGCTACCCGCCCGTTCTCTCTATGGACACAGCGCTCACCCGATCGCCCAGCTCTTCGAGGCTCTCCCCGCGAGCGGGCCGCACCACGCCCCCCTCGGTGATGAGGCCATCCACCAGCCGGGCGGGGGTGATGTCAAAGGCGGGGTTGAAGGCATCCACCCCGGCGGGGGCGATGGGGGCGCCAAAGAGCGTGCGGACCTCGTCTGGGCTGCGCTCCTCGATGGGGATCTGGGAGCCGTCCTCCAGGGAGAAATCCACCGTTGAGAGCGGGGCCGCCACGTAGAAGGGGACCCCGTGCTCGCGGGCGAGAACCGCCAGGGTGTAGGTGCCGACCTTGTTGGCCACATCGCCGTTCCGCGCGATGCGGTCCGCGCCCACCAGGACGGCGTCCACTTCCCCCCGCTGCATACAGTAGCCCGCCGTGCTGTCCGTGATGAGGGTGACCGGGATGCCCTCCCGCTGGAACTCCCAGGCGGTCAGCCGCGCCCCCTGGAGGAAGGGGCGGGTCTCCCCCACCCACACCCGCACCACCTTCCCCTCCCGGAAGCCCGAGCGGATGATGCCCCCCGCCGTCCCGTAGCCCGCCGTGGCCAGCGCCCCGGCGTTGCAGTGGGTGAGGACGCGGCTCCGCTCCGGGAGGAGGGGGACCCCCGCCTCGCCGATGCGCCGGCAGATGGCCACGTCCTCCTCCACCATCGCCTGGGCGAGGCGGGCCAGCTCCTCCCGCAAAGCCCCGACGCCTTTTCCCCGGCCAGCCCTCGCGGCCGCCTGCATCCGCTCGATGGCCCAGAAGAGGTTGCGCGCCGTGGGCCGGGTGGCGGCAAGGGTGGCGGCGGCCCCCTCCAGGTGGGAGAGGAGCCCCTCCACCTCTTCCCCTCGGTACTCCCGCGCCACAAGCGCCATTCCCATGGCGGCGGCGACGCCGATGGCCGGAGCCCCCCGCACGGCCATGGAGCGGATGGCCTCCGCCACCTGCCGGTGGTCGCGGCACTCCAGGTAGAACTCCTCCCCCGGAAGCCGGCGCTGGTCGAGGAGGCGGACGCCCTCTCCCATCCAGGCCACAGGCCGCAGGGCGTTTGCCCTCTCGCTCAAGAGTTCTCACCCTCCGCCGCGCGGGCGAGGGCGGAGGCCACCTCCTCCTCCCCCAGGCCGCGCACCTCGATCCTCTTGAGGGGGCTCCGGGCGCCCGAGCGCAGCTCGAGGGCCGAGGGCGCCACTCCCAGCAGCTCTGCGAGAAACCGCAAGCAAGCCCGGTTCGCCGCGCCGCCGACGGGCGGCGCGCTCACGCGAAGCCACCACACCCCGTCGCGTAAACCCTCCACCCCGTCACGCCCCGCCCGGGACTTCAGGCGGACGCGGAGGATCGCTCCCCTCCCGGGGGAGCTTCGGCGCCCCCCACCCCTAGGCCCGGTCATCGCCCTCTTTGCGGGCGCTGCGGGCGGGCTCCAGCGGCTCAGGCTCCGCCCGGCGCTCTCCCACCGCAGACGCCCTCTGGGCCGCAGCTTCGGGCCCTGAGTCCAGCAAGCTGAGTTGCGCCTCCAGAGACGACCTCAGGTTCCGCACCCACTCCTCGCGCCTGCGCTGGAGGATCTGCAGCTCCTCCCGGGCCGCGCGGGCGGCGCTCTCGGCCTCCCTGCGCAGCCCCTCCGCCTCGCGGGCTGCTCCAGCCCGAAGCGCCTCGGCCTCAGCCTCGGCGATGTCCACCAGCTCCCTGCTCCGGGCCTCCACCTCTTCCCGGAGGGCGGCCGCCGCCTCGAAGGCCCTCCGCAGGGCATCCTCCCGCTGGCGGAATTCCTCCACCCGCTCCAGCAACGCGGAACACTGCTCGGCGAGCTCGGCGTTCTTCCGCTCGAGCTCCTCCACCCCGTCGGCCACCTGCTGGAGGAAGGCGTCCACCCCCAGCGGGTCGTATCCCCGAAGGCGCGTGCCGAAAGCTTGCTGCCGGATCTCCGCCGAGTTCAGCCGCACGGTCCCCTCCCCTCAGCGCAGGCTCGCCGCCACGCCCCGAAGGCTTTCGACGAGGAAAGCCTGGAGGAAGAGGATGAGCAGCAGGGCAACCAGGGGGGAGATATCGATCCCGCCCAGGAAGGGGATCCGCTGGCGGATGGGAGCCAATACGGGCTCGGTGACCCTGTAGAGGAACTGAACGATGGGGTTATAGGGATCAGGGCTCACCCAGGAGACGAGGGCGCGGATGATGATCACCCACATGTAGAGATAGAGGACGATATTCAACACCTGCGCCACGGCCCAGAGGAGGTTCGAAATGACAAACATCTAGCTCCCCTTGGGGCGGCCCAGCTCGGCCGAGCGCAGGGTGGCCGCCTCCACCGCCGCCATCATGGCGCCGCGCACTCCGGCCGCCTCCAGGGCGTGGAGGCCGGCGATGGTGGTCCCCCCCGGGGAGGCCACCATGTCCTTGAGGGCGCCCGGGTGTTGGCCTGTTTGGAGCACCATCTCGGCGGCCCCCGCCACCGTCTGGGCAGCCAGGGTGAGGGCCACGTCGCGGGGAAGTCCCATCTTCACCCCCCCGTCCGCCAGCGCCTCCAGCACCATGAAGGCGTAGGCCGGGCCGCTGCCCGATAGCCCCGTCACCGCGTCCATGAGCTCTTCCTTGACCACCACCACCCGGCCCACCGAGGAGAACATCTCCACCACCAGCCGCTCATCCGCCTCAGTGGCGCACCCCGTCCGCGCCACCGCCGCCGCCCCGCGCCCCACCAGAGCGGGGGTGTTCGGCATCACCCGCACCAGGCGGTAGCTGTCCCCGAGGTGTCCCAGGATGAAGCTGCTCGGGACGCCGGCTGCGATGGTGACCAGCAACTGCTCCGAATTGACGGCCGGCTTCAGGCCAGCCAGCGCCTCCGCCATCTGCTGGGGTTTGACGGCGAGGAGCACCACGTCGGAGCCCCGCGACGCCTCGGCGCCCTCCCGGAAGGTGGCGACACCGTACGACTTGCGCATGTACTCG
>JBHIBR010000261.1:0-3333 GCA_046759145.1 Nitrospinota bacterium
CGCGCTCTAGACGCGCAGCTTGTTCGTCGGCTTGCGGGGCGGGTCGTTCGCCGGCCTCGGCTCCACGGGGGGGTTGTTCTTGAAAATGGGCGTAAGCTCCGCGTTGATCGCCGCCCACTCGGGGTCCTCGTCCTCGGACTCCACGATGGCGTCAATGGGGCACTCGGGCGTGCAGACCCCGCAGTCGATACACTCTTCGGGGTCGATGACCATGAAGGGCTCCCCCTGGTATTCGCCCGGATGGATGCAATCGACCGGGCATACGCTGACGCAGGTGGCATACTGCTCGCCGAGGCACTTCTCGGTGATCACAAAGGTCATCTTCGAGACCTCCTTCCGAGAGGCGCTGAAAGGAATCCTCTTCTGCTCCTCGCCCGAGCCCCTTGGCGAGCTGGGCGAGCCATCCCCGGGCGCGGCGGAAACTCCCTCCGGCCCTTGCTTCGGGTCCAGTTGCGACAGACCCTACTCACACGCTACCAGTTTCCCCCCCGGGGTGCAAGGGGGAGGACCTTGAATTTGTCCCGGCCTGGTGACTCGCCGGAGGGAGCCTTTAGCGAGCGACGGCGGGGAGCTCCGATGGGGGGGCCGCCTCTCCGGGTGCGGCAGAGCCCTGCTCAGTCACCCGCATCATGGACCAGTAGACCTCGATGCGGTTTCCGTCCGGGTCGAGGAAGTAGAAGGCATGGCTCCCGCTCCCGCCGAGGAAGCCGTCCCCCTCGATGCCGTGGACCATGGGCCCCTGGACCAACTCCACCTCCTTGGAGCGAATGTGCTCGAGGGAACAGGGGCTCACCCCTGGGCTTTCTCGATGAACTCCAGGGTGTTCTCGTCGGGGTCCTCGAAGTAGACCGCGTGGCCCCCCCGGTTGGGTCCGGCGGGGATCTCCACAGGCTCCCCCATGAAGCGCACCCCCCGGGCCTTGAGCTCCCGGTACATCCCGCGGAGACCGCTCACATTGAAGGCCACATGGGCGCTGCCCACGTTGCAGGTGCGGGTGTCGGCCTTCTCGCCGGCGGGGGAGAGGTACTGGATCAGCTCCAGGTGGTAGCCCGCGAGCTCCACGTAGGCAATGCGCAGGTGAGCCCCGGGGACGCCCGTTACCTTTTCACAGAAGTCCGGGGGCCGTTCGGCCAGGGAGAGGAGCCTGCCGCCCAGCACATTGGTGTAGAAGTCAACGGAACGCTCCACGTCGGCCACGGTGAAGCTCGTGTGGTTCACGCCGAGTAGCACCGGCTCCCCTCCCTCGCCCCGTCCGGACGCCCGCGCGGTTTTTCCCTTCTACCACGGCCCGCCCCGTGGGGGCAACGGGGCGCTACCTCTCGCGCCGGGCCCGCTCCCACCAGGGGCGGCCTCCGGGGGGGCCTGCGTCCCGGGCGCAGCGGAAGCCCACCGACTTCCAGCGCACCACCGGGTCCAGCCGGAAGCGCACAGCCGCCCGGAGGTGCTCAGGCCCGTTGCGGTAGGAGCCCCCCTTGATGACCCGCAGGAAGCCCGAAGGGGGACCCAGGGGGTTCCGGGCGGGGGCCCTCCGGTAGTAGTGGTCGGCGTAGAAGTCGGCCACCCACTCCCAGACGTTCCCCGCCATGTGGAGGGCGCCGTAGGGGCTCGCCCCCCCGGGCCGCCCTCCCACCGGCTCCGGACCCCCGCTCGCGCCCAGGCCGTTGACTTTCTCCGGGGCGAATGCCTCCCCCCAAGGGTAGCGCCGGCCCTCCGGGCCGCGGGCCGCTTTCTCCCACTCGGCCTCCGTGGGGAGCCGCTTCCCCGCCCATGCGCAATAGGCCGCGGCTTCGAACCAGTCCACCCCGACCACGGGTTGGTTGGGGCGGTTCAGGGCAGCGTCGGAGGCGTAGCGGGGAGCCCTGTTGCCCGTCGCGCGGCGGAAGCGCCCGTAGGCCTCGTTGCTCACCTCGGTGAGGTCGATGAAGAAGGCGTCGAGGACCACCTGCCGCGCGGGACCCTCGTGGTAGGGTCCCTCGGCGCTCCCCTGGAGGAAGGGCCCCGGCGGGACGAACACCATGGGACGCCCGTCCGGCGCCCCCACCCAGGAGGGGCCGCGCGGACCGGGGGCCCCGGGGGGCGGGGGCGCGCTCCAGGCAAGGGACGCCCCCGGGAGGCTGAAGGCGAGCAGCAGCAAGAGGAAGGGCATGGGAGGGGAGGGTGAGACCGCGTTACTTTCTCGCGGCCCGCTTTCGGGGCTTTCCCTCGATGAAGACCTCGCGGATGTAGCGCACCACACTCCACACCTCGTGGTCGCTGAGGACGTGGCCGTAGGCCTTCATGGTGTCATACCCCTTCTCCTCGATCACCCCCACGCGCCCCTTCTTGATGAGCCAGAAAAGGAACTCATCGGAGAAGCGGTCCATGAAGGCCCCGTTGTGGTAGTCGGCGGGGGGCGGCTGGATGAGGCTCACGAACTCCTTGGGGGCGGGCTGCCGTACCGCCCGCTTGCCGTCCCCCCGACCGCCCCTCCCGTGGCAGGGGGAGCAAGCCGCGACGAAGATCTCGCGGATCTCCGGGTCCTGCTCTTCCCCGGTGCGGAAGGCACGCTCGAAGCGGATGAGGGCGCGGATCTCGTCGTCTTCCAGCACGTCCTCGAAGGAGGGCATGGGAACCGACTGCAGGGGCGAGCCCTTCACCGCACGCTTGAGGACGGCGAGTTTTCCGTACTTCACCACCTCGTACATGTAATGGTCGGTGATGCGGGCCATGTAGTCGGGGTTGGCGAAGGCCTGGGGCCGGGGCTTGGTGTTCCGCCAGCTAGGCCCTTTGCCGTCGCCCTTGATCCCGTGGCAAGAGAAGCAGATCTCCTCGTAGACCGCCTTGCCGAGGGCGAAGTCCCCCTTGCGCGGCTCGGCGCGGGGACCCCCCCACATGCCGACCGCTGCGAGCAACCCCGCCGCTGCGGCCAAGATGGTCCGCGTTCGCTTCATGGTCTCCTCCGCCGCCCGGCCGCGGCGGGCCGGGGACGCTCTGTGCGGGACGAAGGAAAGGGAAGGGCCCGCCCGGGGCAGGCCCCTCCCCTTCAACGCCCCGGTCGCTTTGTTGGGGCCGCGACGCCGGGCGTCAGCGCCCCGCGCACGGGTTGCAGGGATTTCGCCGGGAGGAGCAGGGGTTGCCCTTGCCTCCCCCGCCGGCGAGCTTCTTCAACAGGGCCTTCCGCTCCGCCTCCCACTTCTTCATGGCCCCCAACACCTCGGGGGTGAGGGAGGCCACGTAGGCGTACAGGTCCATGTACTCCTGGGAATTGGGGTCCATCGGCTCACGGCCGAGGAAGACGGTGTTTCAGAGGTCGTTCAGGATCCCGATGTTGGCCGCAAAGCCGGCCATCGAGAT
>JBHIBR010000262.1:0-3330 GCA_046759145.1 Nitrospinota bacterium
CGATTCAACGCGGAAGGGCAGGAAAAAATTCAGGGAATATTTTGGCCGAAGGCGGCAACAATCGGCGCGTTGGGAGAGACCGGGGGGAGGTTGAGAAAGCACTTGACAAAAACTAAATGCGCGGCCATCTTATATGTAGTAAGCACTTATATGGAGGCAATCATGCCCCCCAAGCCTCGCCCTGCCGTGTCCCTCCCCATCCTCGAGGCCTCGCAGCCTTCTGCGTGCGAATGCCCGGGGAGCTTGAGCGACAAATTCCTCCAGCCCTGCCTCCTCCTGCTCCTTCGCAGGCAGCCCTCTTACGGCTACAGCCTGCTCGAAGAGCTCCAGGCCTTGCGGGGGAGCTACGACCCGAGCGTGGTCTACCGCACCCTGCGACGGATGGAAGAGGAGAAGCTCGTCCGCTCCCAGTGGGACACCTCGGGCTCGGGGCCGGCGCGGCGCATCTACCGCCTCACCCCCGAGGGGGAGGAGTACCTCCACCTGTGGGCTGTGACCATCGAGGAGAACAAGCGCACGCTGGAAAGCTTCTTGGACGAATACCGCCGGGCGCCGGCCCGGGCGAAGCGATAGGAGAAATCCCTATGTCAATCCCACCCTCGCGGGGGGGCGCCAGGCCTCGTTGGGAAGGCGCCGAAGGAGAGGAGGTCTGCCATGTGCTTCTTTTGTGGATGCGGAGAGGGAGGCCCCTTTCGGAGCGTGAAGGTCATTATCCCTTCGGCTCTGAAGGCGGCGCCCGAAAGGAAAGAAAAAGAGGTGCGCGATCAGACGAGGAGGGCAAGAGAGAAGGAAGCCTGAGGTTTTTCCACACGGTGTGCTGGCCTTTCCCCCGGTGCGGGATCTGTTCGCCGGTTTGGCAGGTGGTTCCAATGGGGGAGGACTGAATTGAACATCTTCGAAGACGCCAAAAGGGCCATGGAGGAGATCAGCCAGGAGGCGGACTTCTTCGAGAAGGCGCGGAAGAAGCGCAGGCAGATCGTCCAGGGCGATTACGCCTTCGGGGGCTACTGCTGAGCGAAGCTGCGTTTTCGCGTGAGTCCCACCATCGAGTGGACGCGCGAAAAGTGGGCGGCCCTGGAAGGGCTCGCGAAGGAGTTCGGCCTCAGCATTGACGTCGAAAACGCCATCCACTTGCAGGAGGGTCCGGAGAGGAAAGAGATTGCCTCCATCCACGAGATCGGCGTCGAAAACGATATCTGTATCATCCCGGGCTACAACCGGGGAAAAGAACTTCTCGAGGCCATCGGCTCCCGAATCTTCGGGGCGCGCACCAGCCCGTAAACGGGCAGAACCGCCGAGGCGCCACGTATTTTTGATTCGGGGGAACAGCCTGCCCGGTTGCATCGTATCGCACGATGGGAGGACATGCCCATGTCAACGGGAGCAGGACTGTGGTTCCTTAAAAAACATGCGAAGGGCGTTGGGACAGGGCTTCTCGTCCTTTCTTCCCTTCTCGCATTCGCGGTATCGACCGCCTGGGCCCAGGAGAGGCCAATCATTGAGGTGCGCTCCGCCAAGGCCCAGGGGGGCCAGCCGGGTTTCCTGGACGCCAAGCTGGCCGAGGCCCTCCGGTCCATCCCTGGGGTGTCCAAGGTCGAGCGCTACCTGTACATCCGCACCAAACCCCACGACGTCATTGGGGTCGAGCCCGGGGCGCCAGGGCGCATCGTGTATGGCAAAAAGCTCCTCCCTGTCGAGATGGGCGCGGGGCGTTGGTTCAAAAAGGGCGACCGGAACGCGGCGGTGGTAGGCAAGGTGTTCCGGGAGGACTACGGCTACCGGGGCATGTTCAGCATGGCCATGATGAAGCACTACTTTGAGGTGGGGACCTCCTTCAAACTCAAGGGCTACGGCCGTCGCATCCGCGTGATTGGAAAGTTCGCCGCAAAACCCGACGAGGCGGCCGAGAGGATCTTCCTTCCCCTCGAGACCACCCAAGAGGCCTTCGGAAAGCAGGGCCAGGTGACACACCTCTTCCTCACCGTGGGCGAGGCCGCCCTGGAAAGGGTACGATCGGCCATCCGGGAGCGCCTGGGACGCCAAGTCCGCATCCTGGCGCGCTGAGCCGCGCCATGGGAGCCCTCCCGCGCGGCCTCCGAAATGTCTACCGCAGCCCCGCCCGCGCGACGCTCGTGGTCGCCATCCTGGCCCTGAGCGTGGGCGTTTACATCACCATGACCCAGGCGGGCGCCACCATCGGTGAGCACACTGGGAGGGTCGCCTCCGAGGCCCAGACGCTCCTGGAAGTTCGGGGGGCGGGCGCGAGCGGCATGGGCGTGGGAGCCGACGCGCTCCCGGAGGAGTTTTTCCGGCGGGCCCTCGGCGTCCCCGGCGCCGCGAGGGTGGAGAAGTACCTCTTCACCCGGATGATCGACCGCTCCCGCGCCGCCTCCATCTCCATCGTCGTCGGGGTCGAACCCGGCGCCACCCTCCGGGTGGCATCCCACGGAGAGCTGGGCAGCCCGCGGACCGTGGCCGGCCGCAACTTCCGGCCCGAAGACCGCGGCAAGCCCGTGGTCATCATGGGCAAGGCTTACGCAGAAGCCTATGGCCTCTCGGTGGGGTCCGACTGGACCCTCCAGGCCAAGCTCGTCCAGCTCCAGGACCGGCCCAACCCCAGCGTGGTCCTCCAGGATACCCAGGTGAAGGTCATCGGCATCTTCGAGAGCGGCTTCGTCTTCGGCGATAACCAGGTGTTCATCCCCCTGGACGTGGCCCAGCGCATCTTCAAGCAGGAGGGGAAGCTCAGCCACATCTTCGTCACCGCCTCCTCCATCGAGGAGGTCTCTGGCCTCAGCGACCGATTGTTCTCAGCCCTTGAGGAGAAGGCGGACGTCATCTCGGGCGCCGACCTTGCGGTCTCGTGGGCCAGGTCCCTCGCGACCATCCGGGCCAACAGCCTGCTCTCGGCGGCCATCGCCGTGAGTGCAGGGGCCCTGGTGGTGCTTTTCACCATGCTGCTGGCGGCGCGGGAGCGCACCCGGGAGGTGGGCATTCTCAAGGCGGTGGGCGCCTCAGACGCTGACGTGGCAAAACAGTTCGCGGCCGAAGCCCTGGGGCTTTCGGTCTTGGGGGGCGTCCTTGGCCTCGTCCTCTTCGCGCTGGGGGGCGCCCGGCTGGCCTCAGTGCTCCTGGGTGTGGCCTCCTCGGGCCTCAACCCCGCGACGGCCATGGGAGGGGAAGACCCGGCCTCAAGCCTGCTGCTGCGCTACGAGCTCACGCCGACCTCGCTGGGGTTCGCCCTGCTGGGCGTGGCGGCGCTCACCGTCATCGGAGGGATCATCCCCGTCGTCCGTGCGGTCCGGATGCGACCGGCCGAGGCCATGCGGC
>JBHIBR010000263.1:0-3327 GCA_046759145.1 Nitrospinota bacterium
CGGGAGAGAGGAAGTGTGAAGGAGGGGCCTTCGCCGCCCGCGGGAGGAGGGAGGACCTTCGAGTTCACGCGGGGGGACTTCCTGGGCATCCGGGAGCTGGAGGCGGAGGAACTCCGCTTCCTGATGGAGCAGACGGACTCCTTCCGGGAGGTCTCCGATCGCGACATCAAGAAGGTGCCGGCACTGCGGGGCAAGACCATCGTGAACCTTTTCTTCGAGCCCAGCACCCGCACGCGGGTCTCCTTCGAGATCGCCGGAAAGCGCCTCTCGGCCGACGTCATCAACTTCAGCGCCTCCACCAGCAGCGCCTCCAAGGGGGAGAACCTGCGGGACACCGCCCGCAACATCGAGGCCATGGCGACCGACGTGCTCATAGTCCGCCACCCCGCCGCAGGCGCCCCGCACTACCTGGCCGAGTGCCTCGAGTGCCCCGTCATCAACGCGGGCGACGGCTTCCACGAGCACCCCACCCAGGCGCTGCTCGACCTCTACACCGTCCGGGAGCACAAGGGGGAGTTCGGGGGCCTGCGGGTGAGCATCGTGGGCGACATCGCCCACAGCCGGGTCGCACGCTCCAACCTCTACGGCCTGAAGAAGCTCGGAGCGGAGGTGACCCTCTGCGCTCCCCCCACCCTGCTCCCCGCCCGGGTGGAGGAGCTGGGGGCGCGGGTGACCCACCGGCTGGATGAGGCCATCGAGGGCGCGGACGTGCTCATGGTGCTGCGCATCCAGCTGGAGAGGGGGGCGGGGGCGGGGGTACACTTCCCCTCGCTGCGGGAGTACAGCCGCCTCTTCGGCGTCACCCGCGAGCGGCTCCGCGGCGCAAAGAGAGACCTCCTCATCATGCACCCGGGGCCCATCAACCGGGGGGTAGAGCTCTCCCCCGACGTGGCCGACGGCCCCTTCTCGGTCATCCTGGAGCAGGTGGCCAACGGCGTCGCCGCCCGCATGGCGCTCCTGTATCTGCTGGCGGGGAGGACGGCGGATGTGGCTGTGCATTAAGGGGGGCCGTGCCGTGGACCCCGCCCGGGGGGTGGACGCTCCCCTGGACGTCCTCATCGAGGAGGGGAGGGTCTCCCGCCTGGGGCGGGACATCTCCCCTCCCGAGGGCGCCCGGGTGCTCGATGCCCGCGGCCTGGTGGTGGCCCCCGGTTTCCTCGACATGCACGTCCACCTCCGCGAGCCCGGCCAGGAGTGGAAAGAGGACATCGCCTCGGGCACCCGCGCCGCCGCCCGGGGCGGGTTCACCGCGGTGGCCTGCATGCCCAACACCCATCCCCCCAACGACACGAGCTCCATCACCGAGCGCATCCTCAAGCGCGCCCGGGAGGTGGGGGCAGTGCGCGTCTATCCCATCGGCGCGGTCTCGATGGGCCTGGGGGGGGAGTCCCTGAGCGAGATGGGCGACCAGCGGGAGGCGGGGGCGGTGGCATTCAGCGACGACGGTTTCCCCGTGCGCACGGGCCAGCTCATGCGCTGCGCCCTGGAGTACAGCCGCATGCTCGATGTCCCCATCATCGAGCACGCCGAGGACCTCTCGCTTTCGGGCGGGGGCGCCATGAACGAGGGGTTGGTCTCCACCGAGCTGGGGCTCCAGGGCATGCCGGCCACCTCGGAAGAGGTGGTGGTGGGGCGCGACATCCTCCTGGCTGAGCTCACGGGCGGGCGCCTCCACATCGCCCACATCAGCACCGCCCGCGCGGTGGAGCTCGTCCGGGGGGCCAAGGGGCGGGGAGTGCGGGTCTCCTGCGAGGTCACCCCCCACCATTTCACCCTGACCGAGGAGGCGTTGCGGGAGTACAACCGCTGCGCCAAGATGAGCCCCCCTCTCCGGACGGAGGCCGACCGGGAGGCCCTGCTGGAGGGGCTCAGGGACGGGACCATCGAGGTCATCGCCAGCGACCACGCGCCCCACCACGAGGCGGAGCGGGAGGTGGAGTTCGAAGCGCTGCCCTTCGGGGTCGTGGGCCTCGAGACGGAGGTCTCCCTCGCCCTGGACCGGCTCTACCACGGGGGAATCCTGACTCTGCCGGAGTTGATCGAAAAGTTCACCGCCGGCCCCGCTCGCATCCTGGGCGTCGAGGGGGGCACCCTTGAGCCCGGCGGGCCCGGCGACCTGACGCTCCTCGACCTGGAGGGGGAGGCAGCGGTGGACGTGCGGAAATTCGCCTCCAAGGGGAGGAACTCCCCCTTCCACGGCTGGCGCCTCAAGGGCGCGCCTGCGGCGGCGGTGGTGGCGGGGAAGGTGGTCTGGGAGAGAGAGGATGCCTGACTTCGGCGAGCTCAGTCGAGCCGAGGCGCTCCTTGCCCTCGAAGACGGCCGTGCCTTCCGGGGCGAGAGCTTTGGCTCCCCGGGGGAGGCCTCGGGGGAGGTGGTCTTCAACACCTCCATGACGGGCTACCAGGAGGTGCTCACCGACCCCTCCTACCGCGGGCAGATGGTGGTGATGACCTACCCCCACATCGGCAACTACGGCGTCACACCCGAAGACGAACAGTCGGGGCGGCCGTGGGTGGAGGCGTTTGTGGTGCGCGAGGGGTGCGCCGATCCGAGCAACTTCCGCGCCCAGGGGGACCTGGAGAGCTACCTGCACGGGAACGGAATTGTGGGAATCCAGGGCATCGACACCCGCGCCATCACACGCCACATCCGGGAGCTGGGAGCGCTCAAGGCCATGGTCTCGACCGAGGACCTGGACCCTTCGAGCCTCTCCGAGCGCGCCCGCCGCTCCCCCGGGCTCGAGGGGCGCGACCTGGTGAAGGACGTGACCTGCCCGGCTCCCTACTTCTTCGGTGCGCCCGCGTGCAAGCCCCTGTGCGTGGCCTACGACTTCGGCGTCAAACGGCACATCCTGGAGCTCCTCTCGCGGCGTTTCGATGTCCAAGTGGTGCCCGCCCAGACGACGGCCGGGGAGGCGCTCTCTTACCGCCCGAGAGCGGTTTTTCTCTCGAACGGCCCCGGCGACCCTGCGGCCATCCCCTACGCGGCAGACGCCGTGCGCGGCCTCATCGGGCAAGTCCCCGTAGTGGGCATCTGCCTCGGCCACCAGCTCATCTCCCTCGCCCTGGGGGGTCGCACCTTCAAGCTGAAATTCGGCCATCACGGAGCCAACCAGCCCGTCAAGGACCTCGCCACGGGGAAGGTGGACATCACGGCCCAGAACCACAGCTTCGCCGTCGAGACCGAGTCTTTGCCTCCCGCCGTCGAAGCGACCCAAATCAATCTGAACGACGGCACCTGCGAGGGCTTGAAGAGCGAAGACCTCCGCCTCATGAGCGTCCAGTACCACCCCGAGGCCTCCCCCGGGCCGCACGATGCGGAGGGGT
>JBHIBR010000264.1:0-3297 GCA_046759145.1 Nitrospinota bacterium
AAGGGCCCGCCACAGCCTCGGACGTCCGCCGTACCTCGACCCCGCCCCTCGTCCACCGGGTGAAGCGGGGAGAGACGGTGTGGTCCCTCTCCCGCCGCTACGGGGTACGGGTCCGCACCCTCATCCGCCTGAACGGCCTTTCGGCCAACGGCTTCATCCGCGCCGGGGACCGCCTCACCATCCGGCCCTGAGGGCCACCCTTTCTCTCCCCGACTTTGACGGCTAAGGTCCGTCGGACCGACCCGCCACTCTTCACGGGCAGAACCGCTCCCCAAGGCCGGGGGCGGCAACCGTTTGACGGGGAAGACCGCCTGCTATATGAACCGCCTGTCGAAGGTGGATCTTCGCTCCCTCGCAGGGGGAAACTCGAGGCTAGTGACTGACCCCCACGCCGCGCACATCCAAGCCGAGAGCGCCCATATCCTTGAGGCGTGCACCTTCTGCGGCAAGTGCTTTGAGGTGTGCCCCATGGTGCCCTACACCGAGGTCAAGGGGGCGAACCCGGAGAGGGTGGTCCGGGGGGTCATCGACATCCTGCGCGACGTCCCCGAGCCGGGGCGCGAGGGGGTCGTCTGGACCCAGGCCTGCCAGAAGAGCGGCCTCTGCGTCGATGCCTGCCCGGAGGATGTGAACCCTCGCAAGATGCTCGAGTACGCCCGCATCAAGCTCCTCCACCGCGCCGTCCCGCAGGAGGGGCGCCGGAGGGCGAGCCGCGACTACTTCAAGCGCCTGAGCCGGACGCTGAAGCTCGTCGCGGGGATCCAGATGGATCCCTTCCGCTTCCGGCAGCTCACCTCGGTGCGGGGTGAGAGGAAAGAGCGCGCGCCCACGGTCTTCTACTTCGGTTGCAACCTGCTCCGCACCCCTCACATCATCTTCACCGCGATGGACGTGCTGGACCGGCTCGGGGTGGATTACGTGGTGCAGGGCGGCGTGGCCAACTGTTGCGGCATCAACCACCAGCGCCGGGGCGACGTGGAGTGGGCGGGGAAGGTCTCGGCGGGCTCGCTTGCGAACTTCGCGGCCTTCCACCCCGAACAGGTGCTGACCTTCTGCCCCACCTGCCAGATCCAGTACACGGAGTTCGTCCCCCTGGGCCAGAAGCCCGACTTCCCCTTCATCCATATCACCCAATTCCTGGCCGAGAACGCGGACGGTCTCCGGTCGCTCTACGTCCAGCCCGTCCCCCGGCGCGTCGCCCTCCACGAGCACGAGGGGGTGCCCGGCGTGCGGAAGAACATCCGCGCCATCCTCCGCTCCATCCCGGGCCTGGAACTGGTGGAGATCGACCAGCACTACGACCACGGCTACCAGTGTCCCACCCTCGCCCTGGCGCCGGCCAAGGAGGCGATGCTGGAGAAGCTCTTCACATCCGCCCGCGCGGCGGGCATCGACGTCCTCGCCACCGTCTACCACAGCTGCTACCGGGACCTCTGCGGCGAGGAGGCCAACCAACCCTTCGAGGTGAAGAACTTCATCTCCCTTGTGGGCGAGGCCATGGGTATCGACCACGAAGAGCGGTTCAAGAAGTACCGCCTCTACCGGGACGTGGAGCGGGTGGTGGAGGAGAGCGAAGAGTTCATCCGGGCGAACGGGATGGATGCCCGCCAGATCCGCGACGCCATCGGCCAGGAGCTTTACGGCCCTCCCCTTCCCCCCTCTCCCGTGCTACCGCCGCCTCCTAGCCCGCAGTGAAGGGCCGTCGCCCGTCCGCGCGCTCTGGCTGGGAGCCGGATGGGGGCTTCCCCGGCGGCAGGGCATCTCTCATCGGAGCGTCTAGCCTCCGGCCCCCGGGCTCCCCGTGCGGGAGCGGCCCGGCCCTTTTTTCTTTGCGGGCGGCCCGGAGGGAGGAGTAGAATGGCGCTGTTATATTTCCGGGAGGAGGACGGGAGCAGGCTAGGAGAGTGGCTCCCGGGGCTTCCTCGCCGGCAGTGTTTGGAGAGCCTGAGGGCGGCCCTCGCGGGGGCGTCCGGGCTCTAGGCACTCATGCATCCATGCGGATCGCAGTCCTAGGCGCAGGGGCGGGGGGGCTCGCCACCGCGGCACACCTCTCCCTGACGGGCCACAAGGTCTCCATCTGGAGTGCCTTCGAGGAGGAACTCAAGCCCCTCCGGGCGCAGGGGGGAGTGCGGGCCACGGGGGTGGTGGAAGGGGTGGCGAAACTGGCCTCCATCACCGCCGACCCCGCCGAGGCGCTGGAGGGGGCAGACCTCATCCTCCTCGTCACCACCTCCCAGGGCCACGCCCCGGTGGCGGGTGCTATCGCCCCCTGGGTGCGGGAAGGCCAGGTGGTGGTGGTGTGCCCGGGCCACACGGGAGGGGCCCTGGAGGTCTTCCGCATCTTCCGCGAGCGAGGGGCACCTTTCCACGTGCCCGTTGCCGAGACCTATAGCCTCCACTACAGCTCCCGCATCGCGGAGGCGGGCATCGTACGGGTCACCACCCTCAAGCGCACCCTCCCGACGGCCGTGCTGCCCGCCCGGGCCACCTCCTACGCCATGGGCCTCATCCGGCAGGCTTACCCCCAGTGGGCACCTCGGGAGAACGCCCTCGCCACCAGCTTTCAGAACGTAGGAGGGGTGCTCCACGTGGCGCCCCTCATCCTGAACGCCGGGCGCGTGGAGTCGGGCCAGCGCTTCCAGCATTACCTGGAGGGGATCACCCCTTCGGTCGCCCAGGTGGTGCTCACCACCGACCGGGAGCGGCTCGCGGTGGCCCGCGCCTACGACGCTTCCGTCCTGGACGTGACGAGCCTTCTCCGGGAGGTCTATGGGGCGAGCGGGGATTCCCTCGAGGAGGTGAGGCAGGTTTACCAGGGCTCCATGGCCCCCATGCGCCTCGAGCACCGCTACCTCCTCGAAGAGATCCCCTTCAGCTTCGTCCCCCTCTCCGCCCTCGCCCACCTCGCGGGCCTCACCACACCCGTCACCGACTCCCTGGTCGCCCTCGGCGGGGCGCTCCTGGGGCGCGACTTCTGGGCTGAGGGCCGCTCCCTCGGCGCTATGGGCCTCGAAGGGCTCAGCCTGGAGCGCGTCCGCTGGTACGTCGAGACGGGCGAACGGTAAAAGAGAAACCTCATCCTCCCTTCTTCGGCGGGTCGACCCATTGCGTGTGGCGGGTGAAGGGGTTGGGGTCCACCACCTCGGCCCGCGAGGTGAGCCACTCGGGCTTCTCCACCCCGTGCTCATCGCAGGCCTCGAGGAGCTGCTGCTGGATCATCCAGTAGCCGCGCTCGCGCCTTCGCTGGGGCTCGGCGAAGAAGGCGAGCGTTTCGAGGAGCTGTTGCTTATCCACAAA
>JBHIBR010000265.1:0-3296 GCA_046759145.1 Nitrospinota bacterium
GACGGCGGCGTTCCCGCGTGCCGGGCTCGGGCGCCGGCGGGAAAAGCTCAGTAACCGGAACCTCCCCGGCTGGGCGGCTCGGGGGGCATGGTCGGGCGGCTGCCTCCGCGCGCGCTCTGGCAGCCCGAGGCTACCAACAGGAAAACTCCCAAGAGCGCCAGCGCCAGCAGGCGCCGCCAGCCCTTCCTTCCACCATCGTCTTTCGAGAGGAAACCTTTCATCGCCGCGCCCTCCCGGATGGCCTCGCGGCCTCTCGGCTCGGCTCGACGGCTCGACTGAGCTCGCCGAAGTCACCCCGCGAGCTTCTTCCTCAAGATCTCCTGGACCGCGGCGGGGTTCGCCTTTCCGCCTGTGACCTTCATGGTCTGGCCCATGAAGAAGCCGAAGAGCTTATCCTTGCCCGCCCGGTAGGCGGCCACCTGGTCCGCGTTCTCGGCGAGGACCCGCTCTACGGCCGACTCGATGGCCGCCACGTCGGTGACCTGCGTGAGGCCCTTCGCCCGCACCACCTCCTCGGGCATCTGGCCCGAATCGGCCATCTCCTCGAAGACCGCCTTGGCGATCTTGCCGCTGATGACGCCCTCGTCCACGAGCTTCAGCATCCCCGCCAGATGAGCGGGGGTAACAGGGCACTCGGGGGGCTCCAGCTTGCGCTCGTTCAGGAGGCGCAGGACCTCGCCCATCACCCAGTTGCTCGCCGCCTTGGGCGCCGCCCCGCGCCGGCGGTCCGGCCCCAGGCGCACCGTCTCCTCGAAGTAATCCGCCAGGGCGCGGCTCGCGGTCAGGACGCCCGCGTCGTAGTCGGGGAGCCCATAGCTGGAGACGAAGCGGTCGTGCTTCGCGAGCGGCAGCTCGGGAAGCTCCGCCCTTATCCGCTCCTGCCACTCCCGGTCCACCACCAGGGGCACAAGGTCCGGCTCGGGGAAGTAGCGGTAGTCGTGGGCGTATTCCTTCGTGCGCATGGGGAGGGTCACGCCCCGGTCCGAATCCCAAAGCCGCGTCTCCTGGACGAGGGTCCCCCCCGCCTCGAGGACGCGCCGCTGGCGCTCCACCTCATAGTCCAGCGCGCGGCGGACGAAGCGGAAGCTGTTCATGTTCTTCACTTCCACCTTGGTCCCCAGCTCCCGGGAGCCCGCCGGGCGGATGGAGACGTTTGCGTCGCAGCGCAGGGAGCCCTCCTCCATGTTCGCGTCGCAGATGTCGAGATACTGGAGGAGGGTGCGAAGCTGCTGGAGGAAATCCGACGCTTCCGCAGCGGAGCGCAGGTCGGGGGCGGTCACGATCTCCAGCAGGGGCACCCCCGTACGGTTCAGGTCCACATAGGAAGAGGCCGGGTCGTCGAGGTGTTCGCCGTGGATGAGCTTGCCCGCGTCCTCCTCCATGTGGATGCGGTGGAAGCTCACGCGCTTGCGGGCGCCGTCGGTCACGACCTCGAGGCTCCCGCCCTGGGCCAGGGGGAGCTCGTACTGGCTGATCTGGTAGCCCTTGGGGAGGTCGGGATAGAAGTAGTTCTTCCGCGCGAACCGGCAGAAGGGAGCCACCTCGCACCCCAGCGCCAGGGCGAGCCGCAGGGTGTACTCCACCGCCCGACGGTTGAGCACGGGCAGCACGCCCGGCAGGCCCAGGCACACGGGGCAGACTTGGGTGTTAGGGGGCGCGCCGAACTGGGTGCTGCACCCGCAGAAGACCTTGCTCTTCGTCTTGAGCTGCGCGTGCACCTCCAGGCCGATGACCGCTTCGTATTCCATAGCGCCTCTCCGGATTGTCGCCCGCGGAGATTTTAGCCGAGCCCCCCCAAGGCCCTCAACCGTGGAAGGCGGCCTCACCACCCGCCGCCCCTCCCCGCGCGCTCAAAGGGGCGGCCTCCTCCGGCTGTGGCCGGTCGCCCCCTCGTAGGCGTAGGCCGCGCGCAGGAGGGTCTCTTCGTCGAAGGGCCTTCCGAGGAGCTGCAGCCCGGTGGGGAGGCCCGCCCGCGTGAAGCCGCAGGGGACGCTCAAGCCGGGGATGCCGGCCAGGTTGCAGGGGATGGTGAAGATGTCCGAGAGGTACATGCTCAGGGGGTCCTCCAGCCGCTCCCCCAGCCGGAAGGCGGGCGTGGGCGAGGTGGGCGTGACGATGAGGTCCACCCGCTCGAAGGCCCGCTGGAAATCCCGCAGCACCAGCGTCCGCACCTTGAGCGCCTTGAGGTAGTAGGCGTCATAGTAGCCCGAGCTCAGGGCGTAGGTGCCGAGCATGATGCGCCGCTTCACCTCCTCCCCGAAGCCGGCCTCGCGGCTTCCCTTGTACATGGTGACCAGGGGCCCCTCCGCCGCCGATGGCCGCCCCCGCGCACGGAGGCCGTAGCGGGCGCCGTCGTAGCGCGCCAGGTTACTGCTCGCCTCGGAGGGGGCGAGGACGTAGTAGGCCGCAAGGGCGTACTCCGAATGGGGGAGAGAGACTTCCTCCGCCTCCGCCCCCAGCTCCGCGAGCTTCCCGATGGCCCCCCGCACGCCCCCTTCTGCCTCGGGGTCCATGCCCTCGATGAAGTACTCCTTGGGGACGCCCAGCCGCAGGCCCCGAACACCCCCCTCCAGGTGCCCCGTGAAATCGGGAAGCGGGATGTCCGCCGAGGTGCTGTCGCGGGGGTCATGGCCTCCGATGACGTTCATCAGCAGGGCGCAGTCGTAGACGTCCTTCGTCATCGGCCCGATCTGGTCCAGGCTGCTCGCAAAGGCCACGAGCCCGTAGCGGCTCACCCGCCCGTAGGTGGGCTTGAGGCCGACAACGTTGCACAGCGCGGCGGGCTGGCGGATGGAGCCCCCGGTGTCGGAGCCGAGCGCGCCCGCGCACTCCTCCGCCGCCACAGCCGCCGCCGAGCCCCCGCTGCTCCCGCCGGGGATGGTCGCGAGGTCCCAGGGGTTGTGCGTGGGGCCGAAGGCGCTCCGCTCGGTGGAGGAGCCCATGGCGAACTCGTCCATGTTGGCCTTGCCCAAAAAGACCGCCCCCGCCTCCCGCAGGCGGGCCACGGCGGTGGCGTCGTAAGGGGCCCGAAAGTTCTCCAGGATGCGGGAGCCGCAGGTGGTCGCAACACCCCGCATGCAGAGCAGGTCCTTTATGGCGAGGGGGACGCCGAGAAGAGGGGCATCCTCCCCCCGGGCCATCCTGGCGTCGGCCTCCTCCGCCCCCCGGCGGGCTTCCTCCTCGAGCACTGCGATGTAGGCGTGGACCCTGGGCTCCACCTCGGCGATGCGGGCGAGGTAGGCCTCGGCCGCCTCCCGGGCGGAGACCTCCCGGGCCTTGAGCTTCTCGCGCAGCTC
>JBHIBR010000266.1:0-3282 GCA_046759145.1 Nitrospinota bacterium
GTCACGCTGTTGGCCTTGGTCAATGTCAGGATATCAGAATTTAACCATAGGTTCGCGGCCTTCTTCCGGGATCTTCTGCCTAATCGACAGCTGGCGCCCATCTTTGGGTTCCCACACGAGAAGGCGTCTAAAGGCGTCCAACGCCTTGATTTTGCAGCAGAAATCGGCCTCGCGCCAGCAGAAAGCGGGAATCACCCGCCAAATTCGAAATTATAGTAGAGGGCCCCCGGCCACCGGGCCGGAGCGATAGAGCCAGTTTTTCTGAGCCTCCGTGGCCAAGCGGGGCTCGAAAGAATCAGGGTTCCGGCAGCGGGCCCGTGCCCGCATGGCCACCGGCCGGGCCTAAGCGCCCTTCCGGTAGAAGCCCTTCCCCAGAGGCACAAGCCCCGCCCGCTCGCATTCGCGCGGAGAGAGACGCTCCTTGCGCCCGACGAGGAGGGCACCGCCCGGGGCGAGGCCCTCCGCCAGGTGGGCAAGGGCCCGGGAGCGGCTTTCTTGGGCGAAGTAAGTGAAGGCGGTGTTTCGGCACAGGACCAGATGAAAAGGCTTTCGGAACGGAAGGGGAGAGAGGAGGTCCGCCCGGAGGAAGCGGACGAGGGAGCGCGCCCGTTCGGGGACGCGAAAACCTTCCCCTCCCCGCTCGAAGAAGCTCTCCACCCAGGGCCTCGGGACCTCCCGGAGACTGCTCGCCCGATAGACCCCCTTCCGCGCGCGCCGGAGGTATTCCTCCTCCAGGTCCGAGGCCAAGAGCAGGAGCTTCGCTCTCTCCTCGAAGCGGGCGAGCCAGAGCAGGGAGAGGGAGTAGGCTTCCTCCCCTGAGGCGCAGCCGGCCGAGAGAACGCGCAAACTCTCCCCGGGGGACAAGGACTCCAGCAGCGCCGGGAGGACCCGCTCCCGGAGTGCGTCCCACACCGGGCGGTTTCGGAAGAAGCGACTCACCGAGAGGGTGAGGAGCTTCCGCAGGCGCTCCCGTTCGGGGGGTTGCTCCTCCAGGAGACGGGCGTAGTCGCTGTAGCTACGGACGCCCAGCTCCCGCATCCGCCGGGCGAGTCGGCGGCGGATGGCCTTGCGGCGCAGGGGCTGGGGACGGAGACCCACGCCGGGGAGCGCCTGCTGGAGGAAGGCGGGGAAGTCGAGGGTTCGCCCTCGGCGGCTCCGCACCCCCTAGCGCCTCCGCACCCACACCGGGCTCGTCCAGGCGCGACCCTGGTCCACCTGGGTGAGCCGCACGAAGTAGCCGTGGAGGCCCGGAGGGGGCCGGTCGACGAAAAGGAGCTCCACTTCGCGCGGCCCTCCCGGCGCCGGGGCGCGGCCCACCTCCACCTGGAGGCCCACCCCGCCCGCGGCCACCCCCCGAGGCGCCGCGAGCACCTCTCCTACTGCGAACTCGAAGCGCACCGGGCCCGCCTCCACCTCCACCCGGGCCCCGGCGGGCTCCACCTCGATAATTAGCCCCTTCCGCTCCCCTGCCGTGGAGGCCTGCCAGGCGAGGCGGCGGCCTTCGGGCGGAAAGAGTCGGTCGGGAGGCTCCAGGAAAGCCACAGCCTGCGCCCCCAGAAGCTCCCCGCCGCTGACCCGGAGTTCCCCATCCCAGCTCGCCCGTCGCGCCCGGCCCCGGGTGCGCGCCCCCGAGAAGAGGATGCGCAGCTTGCCCGTGGAGTCGGGAGGGGTGGGCTGCTCGGCCGCGACCACCTCGAGGCCCCGGAAGAGCTCGACCGACTCGATGGGCCCCGTCCCCGCCGCCCAGAGCCTCACCTCGACCTCCTCGGCCACCTCCGCCTCCCCTCCCATGGGTGACCCCGCGATGCTCAGGTCCAACAGGATGCGCTCTCCCGTCGTGCCGTAGGCGCGCCGGGAGAGAAAAGCCTCCCAGAGGGCCTCCCGGGTGAGCTCTTCCGCCAGGACGGCGGTGAGGCCGCTCTTGCACTGGAAGCCGGTGAGTCCCGGCCGGCTCGCCCCGGGGTGGCCCAGATGGTCGTCCCCCCCACAGGTGAACCCCATGCGCAGGCCGCGGCGCATCACCTCCTCGACGGCCCACTCGAACATCCCGTGTACGGAGTACACCTCCACGAAGGGCTCCACCTCAGGGCTGAGCGTGTCCGGGTCGAAAGGCCTCCCCCCCACGTGGGGGAGTAGCAGGGAGCGGAGGCCGCTGCGCGCGAGCTCCCGGACGGTGGCCTGGAGCTTGCGGATGTGGTCGCGGTCCGTCGCCAGGTCGCCCAGGTCCTCCAACTGGACGTGGGAGGCCCGGTGGAGGGGGGCGTCCTCGCCCAGGAACACCACCGCCCGGTCCCCTCCCATGGCGGTGGTCCCCGACCATTCGTAGCCCAGGAAGGGGACGAAGCGGCCCGGCTCGTGGAAAGCGCACGTGTGGCGGCGCAGCTCCTCGAAGTCCTCCCGCGAGACCTGGAAGCAGTTCCCCTGGTGGGCGCAGAAGGCGAGGCGGCCCACGTCGCGGGCGAAGGCGTAAAAGTCCGGGACCGTCCCAGAGCCCACAGTGCTGCCTGTCTGGCCGGCGTGGAGGTCCCCCCAGAAGAGGCGGTGCGGGGGGCGAGGGGAGCCCGCTGTGGAGGCGGCCTCCCGCGCGCGCACCGGGTTCGTCTCACACGAGAGGCCGTTCAGCTCGTCGCGGACCTCCAGCCGGTAAAGGCCCGGGGCGTGGAAGGAGAGGCCCGGAAGCCGCGCCAGAGCGGGGCCCTCCCCGCCGAAGGTGTGGGCCTCAGGGTTGATGACCTCAGAGGAGGAGGCGTAGGCGTAGACCGTCCCGATGTGGCCGAAGGAGAGGTTGCCCCAGATGTCCTCCACTCTAACCGTCACCTCGCCCACCTCCTCCACCACCATCTCCGATGGCGCCACGGCCACGATGCGGGCGGCGGGTCCCCCCCGAACCGTGACCCGGAGCGCGGGCAGGGGAAGGAAGAGGCCGGTCCCCCAGATGTCCACCCCGGGGCGGAATTCCGCAGGGTCCAGGTCGAAGCTCTGTACCCGCAGGCCGGGCGAACCGCCTGAGGTGTCGCCGAGATGGAGCAGTAGCTGGTCACCCTCGAAGAGGGGGCCGTCCACCACGCGCGCCGTGAGGGTCCGCCGCCAGGGGCGCACGCCGTCGTGCGGGTCGTACTCGAGGGCGACCCTTGCGCCCCCCCGGCCCCCCCGGCCGTGCACCTCGGCGGAGCAGAAATTCTCTCCCGCGGGGTCTTCCCACTGGGGGACGCCCCAGTCGGCCATCTGGTGGGTGGCCACCCGCAGCGCCCCCCCTTCGTCCACTCCCCGGGGGCCAGCCGT
>JBHIBR010000267.1:0-3263 GCA_046759145.1 Nitrospinota bacterium
CGGGCCTCTGTGCCCTATGTCATAGCTGCCCCTTCCAGCCGCCGCCGGCTGACGCGGGAGGAGCAGCGCCGCGCCCTCGCCCGCCAGCGCACGTTGCACATCCTGCGGATCCGGGGCGTAGGGGCGATCGAGGCCCGCTCGGATGGGAGGTCGGTGCGGCTTTTCCGCTACGGCCGGCCCCCGGGAAGTACCGCCCTTGCGGCCGGCCGGCGGTGGGTCGCCCTCAAGCCACGCCCCCCCCGGCCTGGGGTCACCCGTACGGGTGCGCGCTAGCGCGGAGGCGAGGGGAGGCTAAGGGTCCCCTCATCCCCTGCGCAACAGCGGAAAGCCGGCCCTGCGAAGAGCCCCCCGAAGAAAGCCCACAGGGGCTCCTCCAGGGGGACCCCCATCACCCGAAGGCCGGACACCCCCTCCGACCTCCACCACGCTTCGATGACCCCCGGGAAGAGAGGGATGAAGAGCGCCCAGTAGAAGAGCCAGAAGAGGGCGGCGACCTCGGCCGCGGTGGCGAGGGAGAGCCACCAGAGCTCCCTTCGGTTCCCGACCATCAGGATTGCGGGGAGGAAAATGGCGAGCACACCGGCATATAGGGAGTTCCACTGAAAGCCCGAAGCCCCAAGCGCCATGAGGGCGAGGCCCAGCGTGCCGAACCCCACCATGCGGCAAACCACCCACCGCGAGAAAGGGCCGGGAGGGGGAAGTCCCCGGGCTTGCGCCTGGACCTCGAAGAGTCCCGACGCCAGGCCCGCAAACCCGAAGGTGAAGAGATAGTCCTCCGCCCCGAAGCGCCAGGCGCCGAGCTCCACCCGCACGAGGTGGGCCGGCCCCCAGTAATCCTGGAGGTGCCAGTACTGGCTGATGGGCCCCGCGGGGGCGAGCAGGAGGCTGGTCCAGAGCATGGCCCTCCGGGCCCCGGTTGCCCTGAGGTAAAGCAGCCCCCAGGCGGCCACAAAGCTCAGGCTCCCGATGAGGTAGGCGTAGGGGACCATGGCAGGACCGAAGGCTCACCCCCTCTCGATCATTATAAGCTTCGGGAGAGAGGCCTGCGAAAGGAGCCCCTTAGCAAGCCCCTCACGTCAGAGGGAGGGCTACCGGGCGATCCTCCTGCGCGGAGCGGTCCGCGGCGAGGGTCACCTCGAGCACGAGCCGTCCGTGCTCGCCCGTGGCGAGGGCGGTGGGGCGGCCCGTGGCGACGTGGGCGAGGAAGGATTCCGTCTCCGAGCGGAGGGGACCCCAGAACTCCCCCACCGCCCACTCGCCCGGCATGTGGCTCCCGGGGAAGGCAACGCTCATCGTCACGTCGGGGGTATAAGGAGCGGGTGTGGCCTCCTCGGTGCAGAGCACCTGGTCCCGGTGGCTGTCGTCGATGTGGAGCGCCCCGCGGGTGCCGTGGAGGTCCACCTCCATGGTGGCGGTGTAGGCGGGGTGGTGCTTGGGGAGGAGCCAGCTCACCCCGAGGCTCGCGGTGCTCCCGTCCTCAAAGCCCAGCAGCGCCCAGGTGAAGTCCGGGGCCCCATAGGGCTCCCGGAAGACGAAGGAGCCCGCGCGGGCGTAGAGGGAGGTGGGGCGCTTTCCCTCCAGGTACCATAGGATGAGGTCCACCATGTAGGTGAGGGTGTTGATGGAGGGGGTGGTGTGGGGCGAGCGGCTGATGACCGCCTCGGCCACCGCCTGGGTGATGTAGATCTTCCCGAGGGCGGAGACCACATCCCCGAGGGCCCCCCTCGCCACGGCCTCCTTCGCCATGAGGTAGCGGCGGCGGAAGCGCTGAGTGAAGCCCACGAACACAGGGGCCCCCGAGCGCCGCGCCGCCTCGAGCACCGCGTCGGCCTCCTCGAGCCGCAAGGTGAAGGGCTTCTCCACCAGCACCGGTTTGCCCCGCCCCGCTGCGAGCAGGGCGGGGGCGCCGTGGGCCTCCTCGTGGGTGGAGACCACCACCGCGTTCACCCGCCCGTCTTCGATCACCTCTCGGTAATCCCCGCTCACGAGGTCCGCCCTGCAGCGCTCGCCAGCCGCTCCCGCCCTCTCGGCATCGAGGTCGCACACGGCCAGGAAGCCCACCTGAGCCGAATCCCTCGCCACCTGTGCCCGAAGGGCTCCGATGCCGCCCACGCCGATGACTGCGAGGCCGACGGTGCCCATGGCCTCTTCCTCCTCGCTCCCCCGTTCGGCTAAGAGGACGTCCCCTGCCCCCAGCGCCGCACCGCGCGCTCCCATCGGCTGGGGAGGACCTCGGGGTCGAGGGGAACCTCCACCAGGTGCACCCCCCCTTCCCGGAAAGAACGCTCGAGGGCGGGGGCGAGCGCTTCCGCATCCTCCACCCGCACGCCACGGGAGCCGAAACTTCGGGCGAGCGCGGCGAAGTCCGGGTTCTGGAGCTTCGTTCCCACATAGCGCCCCCCGTAGCGGTGCTGCTGGGAGATGCGCAGCGCGTTGTACCAGCCGTCGTTGAGGACGACGACCGTGAGATCCACCCCCGCCTCCCGCGCGCTCGCAAGTTCCGCGCAGGCCATGGCCATGTTCCCGTCCCCCACGACGCACAACACAGGCCGCTCGGGCTCCGCCAGGCGCGCCCCGATCGCGGCGGGAAGCGCGTAGCCCATGCTCTGATAGGCCTCCGAGAGGAGGAACGAGCGCGGGCGGTAAACCGGGATCGCCTCCTCGAGGAGCCAGGCCTGGGTGGCGGAGGAGTCCGTGACGAAGATGGTCTCGGGGGGAGCGACGTCGCGGATCGTCTTCACCACCCAGAGGCCGTGGAAAGGGGCCCTCTGCTCACGCGCCAGGAAGGCGCGCAGCCGCTCCCGGTAGTAGTGCCGGTGCACCCTGACCCGGAAGGCTCCCTCACCGGAGGGCTCTCCTTCTTCTCCTTCCTCCTCTTCCAGCCGCCGAAGGAGGCTCTCGAGGACAAACTTGATGTCGCCCACGAGCGCTACTTTGACGGGGTAGCTCCTGCCGATGCGGGAGGGGTCCAGGTCCACCTGGATGAGCTTCTCGGGCAGGCGAAGGCTCCACCCCAGGGTGGTGTATTGCGAAAAACAAGTCCCGAGCGCCAGAGCAACGTCCGCCTCGGACAGGGTGGCCTCGGCACCCTCGAAGGTGGCGGGGCCTCCGCAGAGGGGGTGCTGCTCAGAGATGACGCCCCGTCCCTGGATCGAAGTGAAGATGGGCGCCCCCAGCTTCACCGCCAGGCGCTGGAGCTCGCGCTCCGCTCCCGCGGCCACCACACCCGCTCCCGCGTAAAGCACGGGCAGCCGCGCAGAGCG
>JBHIBR010000268.1:0-3261 GCA_046759145.1 Nitrospinota bacterium
TCGCCCCGCCCCTCCAGGATGGAGGCCACCATCTCCTTCGCGGTCGTCTTCCCGTTGCTCCCCGTCACGGCGACCAGGGGGATGGGATGACGCCTCCGCCACCAGGCGGCGAGCTCTCCGAGCGCGGCGAGAGTGTTCGGGACGCAGACCAGGAACCTGTCGCTTTCCGCTTCCTCCCGGAGGGGCAGGCCCTCCTGCCAGAGCGCTCCCCCCGCCCCCTTGGCCAAGGCCTCTCCGAGAAATCGGTGTCCGTCGAAGCGAGGACCTCGGAGGGGGACGAAGAGCTCCCCGGGCCGCAGCGTGCGGCTGTCCGTCGAAACCCCACAGACGCGGAGCGAAGGTTCCCCCCGTACCAGGAGGCCGCCCGTGGCCTCCAGGATGTCCGCTGCGCTGAATTCAGCCCCCATCGGCCCCCCTAGCCTCCGACTTCGGCGAGCCTTCGGCCCGAGCTCAGGCCGAGGGCTCAGTCGAGCCGAACCCCCGCGCAGCGAGCGCGCGCCGGGCCTCCTCCCGGTCGTCGAAGGGGATGGTGCGGTCTTCGAGCACCTGATAGGTCTCGTGCCCCTTGCCGGCGAGGAGGACGGTGTCGCCCTCTCCCGCCTCCCCCACCGCTCGGGCGATGGCCCTGCGGCGATCCACCTCCACCCGGTGGTCCGCTCCGGGCGTCCCTCGCACCCCCTCCTCGACCTCGCGGACGATGGCGCCGGGGTCTTCGCTGCGCGGGTTATCCGAGGTGATGAAGACCAAGTCGCTCAGCTCCGCCGCCGCGCGGCCCATCCGCGGGCGCTTGGTCCGGTCCCGGTCTCCGCCGCAGCCCATGACCGTGAGCAACCGCCCACGCGTCAGCTCCCGGGCGTTGGCGAGCACGCGGCGGAGGGCGTCCTCGGTGTGGGCGTAGTCCACCACAACGAGGAAGGGCTGACCCCGGTCCACCTTCTCGAAGCGTCCGGGGACGGCGGCGAGCGCCGCCACCCCCCGGGCCATCTCCTCCTCTCCCACGCCCAGGGCGAGGGCGGCGGCGGCGGCGGCCAGGATGTTGCTCACATTGTGGTGGCCCGTGAGGGGGGAGCGGAGCCCCACCTCACCCCCCGGGTGGAGGAGGCGGAAGGAGAGCCCCTCTGCGCCCACCCGCACGTCCTCGGGGCGCACCGGGGCCTCGGGCGAGAGGCCGTAGGAGAGGGCCCGGCCCCTGGCCGCCGCGAGCACCCGCCTCCCGTAAGGGTCGTCCAGGTTCGCCACCGCCTCTTCCGCCCCCAGCTCGGTGAAGAGGCGGAGCTTGGCTGCGAAGTAGCGCTCCACATCGGCGTGGAAATCCAGGTGGTCCTGGGTGAGGTTGGTGAACACCCCCAGGCGGAACTCACACCCCTGCACCCGCCCGAGCTCCAGGGAGTGAGAGGAGACCTCGAGAACGCAGTCGCTCGCGCCCGCCTCGGCCATCTCCCAGAGGAGACCCTGGAGGTCGGGCGCCTCGGGGGTGGTCCTGCGGGCGGGGAGGCGGCGCTCTCCCACGTGGTACTCGATGGTGCCGATGAGGCCGGCCTCCCGGCCGGCCGCCCGGAGGATGGATTTGAGCAGGAAGGTCGTGGTGGTCTTGCCGTTGGTGCCCGTCACGCCCACGAGGCGAAGCCGCCCCGAGGGACGGCCGTAGAAGGCGCCCGCAAGCCGGGCGAGGGCCTCGCGGCTGGAAGGGACCCGGACCCGGGGCGGTGGGCCCGGCCCCAGCCCTTCGGCCTCCCGCTCCACCACCAGGGCCGCCGCGCCCCGCTCCGCCGCCTCCCGGAGGAAGAGATGTCCGTCTGTCACACACCCGGGAACGGCCACAAAAAGCTCTCCCGGGCGGAGAGAGCGCGAATCGTAGGCGATGCCCCTCACAAGGGGGTCCCCCTCCCCGCGGACCTCGGCGCCCGGGAGCGCCCCGGTCAGGCGGCTCAACCTCTGGGCGGAGACCTGAGACATCGCTTCCCATCAGCGGGAGGGGGGCCCGTAGGCCGCTTCGATCACCTCCATCCCCCGAGCCGGGACCCGGAGGTAGCGCAGCGCAGCCCGTGCCATGCGGGCGAAGGCGGGCGCCGCCACCGTCCCCCCCCAGGCGGGCGGGGGCGGCTCATCCACCACCACCAGAAGGGCAAACCGGGGGTCCTCCACAGGGCCGAACCCGACGAAAGAGGCTACCACCTTTTGGTCGGAATATCTGCCCGTCACGGGGTCCACCTTCTGGGCTGTCCCCGTCTTGCCCGCCATGCGGTAGCCATCCACCCGAGCGCGGACGCCCGTTCCCCGCTCCACGGCGGCTTCGAGCATCCGCACCATCTGCCTCGCGGTGCGGCGGCTCACGGCCCGGCCCAACTCCCGCGGGGGGAACCGGCGCACCACCTGCCCTTCCCGCACGAGAGCCTCCGCCACCCGCGGGGCCATCCGGATTCCCTCGTTGGCGATGGCGGCCACGGCCATCACCATCTGGAGGGGGGTGACCGCCACCTCCTGGCCGATGGCGATGGAAGCCAGCGAGCGCGCCGACCAGCGCCCGGGCGGCCGCAGGAGTCCCCTTCCCTCCCCCGGCAGGTCCACCCCGAGGGACTTGCCGAAGCCGAAGCGTCGGGCGAACCCATACAGGCGCCGGCGGCCCAGCCGCTGGGCCACCTTGATGGCCCCCACGTTGCTCGAGCGCTCGACCACCTGGGAGAGGGTGAGCCAGCCGAACTCCCTGTGGTCCCGGATGGTGGCACCCCCCACCCGGATGGCGCCCCCCTCGCCATAAAAGAGGTCACCGGGCCCGCCCAGCTTCGCCTCCAGGTAGGCGGCCACCACCACCAGCTTGAAGGTCGAGCCGGGCTCGAAGGCGTCGGTGACCGCCGCCTGGCGCCAGCGCTCGGGTCGGTAGCGGTCGAAGCTGTTGGGGTTGAAGGAGGGCGCCCGCGCCACGGCCAGGAGGGCGCCGGTGGAGGGCTCCACCATGATGGCCACTCCTCCCCGGGCTCCCGTGGCTCGCACTTGGGCGCGCAGCTCCCTCTCGACGACGTACTGAAGGGCCGCGTCCAGGGTGAGGACCGCGTCCCCTCCCGCCACAGGCGCCCGCAGGCGCAACCCCTCCCCCCCGACGGAGCGACCCCGGCCGTCCCGCTCCACCCGGACGAGCCCCGGCCGGCCCGCGAGCCAGCTCTCGAACTGGTACTCGACGCCTTCGAGGCCGCGGTTGTCCACCCCCACGAAGCCCAGGAGCTGGCCGGCCAGCTCTCGCCTGGGATAGTAGCGCTTGGCCTC
>JBHIBR010000269.1:0-3255 GCA_046759145.1 Nitrospinota bacterium
TCACCCACAACGTGGGCGGGGGGTTCGGCAGCAAGGCCACCGGCAAATTCTGCATGGACTTCTGCGCCATCGAGCTGTCCCGCAGGGCCGGTCGGCCCGTCAAGATCGAGCACACCCGGGACGAGGAGTTCGCCTACTCCACCTTCCGGCACCCCTTCATCGTGAACGTCCGCACCGCCCTGGACGCGGAGGGCGTCATCCTCGGTCGGGACGTTCGCGTCATCATGGACAACGGCGCCTATTGCGATTACGGGCCAGTGGTCTGCAACGTGGCGGGGGCCCTTGGCGGGACCCTCTACCGGTTTCCCAACTACCGGTACGACGGCTACGTGGTTTACACCAACAATCCTTTCGGCGGGGCCATGCGGGGCCTCGGCAATCCCCAGATCACCTTCGCCTGCGAGACGCAGTTGAACATGATCGCCGACCGCCTGGGGATGGACCCGGTGGACCTGCGGCTGAAGAACGCCGTGCGAACGGGCGACGAGGCCGCCTCCGGGGCCCGATTCGCCTCCTGTGCCCTCTCGGAGTGCATCTCCGAGGTGGCCAAAAGGATCGGCTGGAAGAAGAGGCGCAAGACCAAGAACCGATACCGCGGGGTGGGTCTGGCCTGCGGCGTTCACTTCGTGGGGGTGCGGCTCTCGCCGGGCATCGACGCCGATTTCGCCGGGGCGGCCATCACCCTCAACGACGACGGCTCCCTCAACCTGGCCACCTCCGTGTGCGAGATCGGAAACGGCTCCAGCACGGTCCTGGCCCAGATGGCGGCGGAGGTCCTGGGGGTCCCGACGGAGAAGATCAGCGTCATCTTCGGGGACACCGAGGTGACGCCTATGGGCTGGGGCTCGCGCGCCAGCCGGAACACCGCCATCGGCGGGGAGGCCGTTCGGCGGGCGGCGCTCAAGGTGCGGGAGCAGGTCCTCGAGGCGGCGGCGAGGCTGCTGGAGGCGCGGCCGGAGGACCTGGAGGTGGGCGGGGAGGAGGTGTTCGTCCGGGGGGCTCCGGACCGGGCCGCCAAGCTCTCCGACGTGGTCAAAGCCAACCGCTACCGCCGCGACGGCCAGGCCATGTGGGCCCAGGCCCACTACGACGCCCCCAGCGAGCTGGCCGATAAGGAGACGGGGCGGGGCAACTTCTCCAGCTCCTTCGCCTTCGGCGCCAAGGCCGTGGAGGTGGAGGTGGACCCCGAGACAGGAGAGGTCCGCATCCTTCGGGTGGTCTCGGCCTCGGACATCGGGAAGGTGATCAATCCCCAGGGCGCCCAGGGGCAGGTGGAGGGGGGCTTCGCCCAGAGCCTGGGCTTCGCCCTCATGGAGGAGATCGACTGCCAGCAGGGTCAGGTCACCAACCCCAACCTGATCGAGTACAAGGTCCCCACGGCCCTGGACCTCTGCCCCGTGGAGGGGATCTTCATCGAATCCAATGACCCCATAGGACCGTGGGGCGCCAAGGGGATCGGCGAGATGGTCGCCGTGGAGGGAGGGCCGGCCATCGTCTCGGCCGTCCACGACGCCGTGGGGGTATGGGTCACGGAGCTCCCCGTGACCCCCGACAGGCTGTGGCGAGCGTTGCACGGCCAGCACGGGGAGGGGACCTGAGGGGCGGTTCCCGCGTGCGAGGAAAGGGGGGGGTCAGGCGGGCCGAGTCGGTACAGGTACCCGATCGTGACCGGGGATAGGGTGAGAGACCGAGGGGCGAACGGGACGGTCGAGGGCTGCGGCCCTCATGACCCAGAAGCGCCTGCAGGACCGCCCCGCCCTCGCCCCTCACCCGAAAGGGGGATCACCTCGGGGCGCCCTCGCCGTGGGCCACGGCCCGGATGGCCTCGATGATCTTGGCGTAGCCCGTGCACCGGCAGAGGTTCCCCGCCAGCCAGTGTTTGATCTCCTCGTCGGTCGGCCGGGGGTTCTCCTCCAGGAGGGCGTTGGCCGCCAGGATCATCCCCGGCGTGCAGTATCCGCACTGGATGGCCCAGTGCTTGATGAAGCTCTCCTGCATGGGGTGCAGACCGCCGTCCTCGCCCCGCAACCCCTCGATGGTGGTGATCGCCTTGCCCTGGACCCGCGCGGCGAGCGTGAGGCAACTGCTCACCAGCTTCCCGTCCACCAGGACGGTGCACGTGCCGCACACCCCCATGTCACAGCCTTTTTTCGCGCCGGTGAGGTGAAGGTCCTCCCGCAAGGTGTCGAGCAGACTCTTCTTGGGCGCTATGACGGCCTCGCGCTCCTCACCGTTGACCTTGAGTGTGACCAGTTGCTTCGCCATGAGCCTTCCCCTTAGTGGGAATCGCCCGCAACGGCGGCCTGCACCGTCCGCCGCAGAAACACGCCCACCATCTCCCGCCTGTACTCCGCCGAGCCCCGGATGTCGGCGATGGGCTCCACGGCGGCCTTGGCCACCTCGCCGGCCTCCCGAAGCACCGCGTCGGTCAGCTCCTTGCCCCGGAGGAACGCCTCCGCCTCGGACATCCGCCTGGGCGTCGCCACCGCCGCCCCCACGCAGATCCGAACATCCCGGCAGGTCTTGCCGTCGGCCTCCAGCTCCACGGCCGCCGCCACCGAGAGGGCCGGCTTGTCCTCCTTGGAGCGTGTGGTGAACTTGGTGTAAGCCGTCCGCCAACCCTCAGGCAGGCGCGGCACCCGGATCTCCGTCAAGAGCTCGTCCGGCTCCAGCGCCGTCTCGTAGTAACCGGTGAAGAACCCCCCGATGGGGATCGTCCGGTTCCCCCCCTTCTTCCGGGCCACCAGCTCGGCCTCCATCACCATGAGGGCCGCGGGGGGGTCCGCCGCCGGCTCCGCGAAGCACAGGTTCCCCCCGATGGTCCCTTGGTTCCGGATCCGGATCGTCCCCACCGAGCCGAAGACCCGCTGCAGCAACGGAAAGCCGGAGGCCACCTCCGGGTGGGTCTCGATGGTCCGATGCGGCGTCATGGCGCCGATGGAGAGGTGGTCCTTGTTGGCGCGCACGTGGTTCAGGTCACCGATCTCGCCGATGTCGATGAGGCACTCCGGAGAGAACACCCCCTGCTTCATGACGATGAGAAGGGCGAGGCCACCGGCGAGGATCTTGCCGTGGTCCGCGTGTTCGTGGAGGGCGTCGCAGGCCTCCTCGATCGTTCGCGGGGAGATGAGCTCAAAGTTCCTCATGACCTTGCCCCCAGGAATGATTCTCGGACGTCATCCCCCCGAAGGGGGACAACGGCATCGCCCTCCCGGACATGCCGACCCCGGCGCTTCGAGCTCCAAGGAACGCCTC
>JBHIBR010000270.1:0-3253 GCA_046759145.1 Nitrospinota bacterium
CCACCTGGGAGATGCCCGGGATGGCGAGCAGGTCGTCCTTGATCTCCTCCGCCACCCGCTTGAGCGCCAGCTCGGAGACGTCGCCGTAGAGGGCGAGGTCGAGGACCTGGTGGATCCGTTTGACCTCGGCGACCACGGGCCGCTCGATGTCGTCGGGGAAGGTGTCGATCCGGTCGACCGCATCCTTGATGTCGTCCATGGACCTTCTCGAGTCCTCCACCCAGGACTCCAGTTGGACGACCACCTGGCAGCGGTGCTCGAAGGCGGTCGAGGTGATCTTTTTGATCCCTTCGATTCCGGTCAGGGCCTCCTCGATCTTGATGCAGACCCCCTCTTCGACCTCCTCGGGGCTCGCCCCCTCCCAGACGACCTGGACCTGGATCCTGTCGAGGGAGAACTGCGGGATGAGCTCGCTCCGGATCCGGATGAGAGCGACGACCCCACTCACGATGAGGAGCGCCATCAGAAGGTTCGCAAAGACGGGGTTCCTCGCGGCCGCGGCGATGAGGCGCTTCATGGCGAGGGGACCCTTGGAGCTTCGGCGTTTCCTCTATCCACATCGACCCTCCGGAGCATCATCCCGGGAACCGGGTCGGGTATGGCCGAGAGGATGACCTGCTCCCCCTCCTCCAGGCCGTCTCTTACCACCACCTCATCCTGCCCTCTGCGGATGACTTCGACGCGGCGGATATCGAGCATGCCGTTGTTGAAGACGTAGACCCGGTCGCCCGCCCGCAGCGCCGCGCGGGGAATGACGAAAACGCCGGGGACGGTGATCCCCCTGATGCGCACCCGGACGAACATCCCCGCCATGAGCGGGGGGTGCACGCCCGGGACCCACTTTTTGAGCGGCTCGGGCACTTCGACGACCAGGGTGATAGCCCTCGTGGCCTCATCCAGCCCCGCCTCCATGAGCGTCACCCGTCCGTCCCAACGGAAGGTCTGGCCGAAGCGGGTCCAAAGGACCTCCGCGCTGGGAAAGAAGCGCTGGACCTCCTTTTGGCTGCGGGGGAAGGACGCAACCCCCTTGATGCGGCGGAACGCCCAGCGCGCCTCCTCGACCGGGATCGAGACAGGGACCTCGACCACCCTCATGTCGTGGATCGCCCCGACCGGCTCGCCCGCCCGGGCGTAGTCTCCCACCTCCAATTTCGTCTGGCGCACGCGCGCGTGGAAGGGAGCGAAATACTTCGTGCGTTTGAGGTTCAGGAGCGCCTCGTCGAGCTGGGCATGGGTCACATTAAGGGCGGCTCTCTTCTGGGCGAGCATCGGGGGGATCAGGGCGAGCGCGTTGCGCGCGGTCTGAACGGCACTCTCTTGGCGAAGGAAGGCCTGGAGAGAGGTGTCGAGCCGCCCCTGGGAGATGATGCCCTGTTGGCGAAGCCTCCGATTGCGTTCGAGCTCGGTCCGCGCGACTTCGAGCTCCCGCTTGGCGATGGCCAGGTCCGCCCGATGGTTCCTCTCCTCCTGTTTCAAGCGGGCGATGTCCGCCTCGAGCTGAGCGATCTGCGCCCGGCGCTGGACCACGGCAAGCCTGTACTCCGTCGGGTCGATCTGAAAGAGGAGCTCGCCCTTCTTGATGAACCCCCCGCTGCGGAAACCCGGGGAGCGGCGAACCACGCGCCCCGACACCTCGGGCACCAGGGTGACCTCGGTCTTCGGCCGGACGGTGCCGTAGCCCGTCACCCAAAAGGTCTTTTTCTCCTTCTGGAGCCGGATGGTGCGGACCAGGCGGGCTTCGGGAAGGGGGCGGACTGTGGCGGGCTCGGGCCGGTTGCGAATGAGGAAAACTGTCACCCCCGCCCCGGCCGCGAGCACGGCCACCGCGCCCAGCGCGAACCACTTCTGCCGGCCCATGGCGACTTTCGAGCGACCTCCCCCGCGCGGCACAATCGCCCCCCTCGCCCCGGGCACAGGCGACCCCGCCCTGGAGGGGCGCGCACCGCCTCCTCCATCTTGAGCCCTCCCTCACCGGGCGGTCAAACGCCCCAGAGCCCTCCGGTTGGCATCGTCCACGTCCTTTGAAGCCGGCCGGACGAAGGGAGGGGTGGCGGGGGGCCTGCCTGGACGCGCCGCGCTCTCGATGGGTTATTATGGAGAGCCCTTGGAGCTCGAGCCCCCCGGGCGACGTCCTGAGGGAGCGTCTCGCCGTGGCCGCGGTCCTCGAAGACGCCGCCAAGATGCTCATGGCCGAGAGGGGCGGGGCCGTCCCGCGCGGCCGCCGGGTGGAGGGCCCCGCCGAGGCGCGCAGCTTCGCCCGCGAGCTGGCGCGGCCGGTGGTCCTCAAGGCCCTCGCGCCCGCCGGCAGACGGGGGAGGGCAGGCGCGGTGCGGTTTGCAAACTCTCCCGAGGAGGCCGAGGAGCACGCCCGCGCCCTCCTTGGGACCACCGTCCACCGGCATCCCGTGAGGGCGCTCCTGGTGGAGGAGCGGCTCTCCATCTGCCAGGAGCTATACCTCGCCTTCACCCTCACCAGCCGGGGCTGCCCGGCCGCGCTGGCCTCCCGCCGGGGCGGGGTGGAAGTGGAGGAGCTCACCGCTCGGGACCCGGGCGCCCTGCGCGTGCGGGAGGTCGACGTCCTCGTCGGCTTCCGCACCCACCACGCCATGGCGCTCTGGGAAGAGGCCGGCCTCGGGGGGAGCGCCCTGAGGGAGGTCTCCCGCCTCTCGGCGGCCCTCTACGAGTTCTTCCGCCGCTACGACGCCCTGCTGGCGGAGGTGAACCCCCTCGCCCTCACCGAGGAGGGGGGCGCCGTGGCAGCGGCCGCCGTGGTGAACGCAGACGATGAGGCCCTCTTCCGGCAGCCGCGCCTGCAATCCCTCGGGGTGGAGTACGGCTCTGACCGTTCGCTGGGGCCCCGCACCGAGCGGGAGCGCATGGTGATCGAGGCCGACCTGGCGGAGCCCCACCTGGGGCCGGTGCGCTACACCGAACTCCCCGGGGGCGAGATCGGCCTCGCCCTCATGGGCGGGGGAGCGGGGCTCATGCAGTTCGACCTGGTGGAACGCTGCGGCGGAAGGCCCGCCAACCACTCGGACATGAGCCCGGGGCAGATGCGAAAGAAGCTCACCGTCCTGATCAAGGCCATCCTGAGCAAGCCCGGCGTGCGGGGCCTCCTTTGCGGCACCAACATCATGAGCCTGGCCAAGGTGAGCGACTACGCCCTGGCGGTGCGCGACGCCCTCGAAGAGCTCGGCGTCGACTGCCGCACCTTCCCGGTGGTGGCCCGGGTGGCGGGGTTGGACGAAGAGGA
>JBHIBR010000271.1:0-3244 GCA_046759145.1 Nitrospinota bacterium
TACCCGCACGTCCGGCACACCACGCAGCCGTCGGCGGGGTAGAGGGCGCCGCCGCAATCGGGGCAGGCGCCAACGGGGAGGGGATGCGCAGCAGGGCCGGGGTTGGAGCGGGATCGGTCCACCAAACGGCGGTAGACGGGCTCTTCGCCCTTGCGCACGAGGTAGTCCTCGAGGGCGCGGCCGATGGCATCGGCGCAGGAGGTGATGACCTGTCCCTTGTAAAAGATGGGATTGCCGTCGCTGATGCCACGGAGCTGTTCGATGATGCTCCGAAGGTCCACGCCCGAGCGGAGCGCCAAGGAGATGAGGCGGCCGACCGCCTCGTTCTGGCTCGCGGCGAAGCTCCCCCCCTTGCCGATGTTCACAAAAACCTCGAAGGGGTTCCCCTCGTCGTCCTCGTTGATGGTGACGTAGAGGTGGCCCGCGCCCGTCTCCATCCGCTGGGTGGTGCCGCGCGTGACCTCGGGCCGGGGACGAGGAGTGAGGGACCCTGGCCGTGCAACCAGTTGCTCAGGGCCCCTGGCCTCGGGCGCTGGCTCAGAAGGCCGGGGTGCCTCGACCTCGCCCGGGAGGGGCCGCGCGGCCGTCGAACTGGCTCCCTCAGGGCCCGGCCCGCCGTTGTCGCTCCCGAGGCCCGCCGGGGGAGACTGGACCGGGCCGCCGTCCGTGGGGGCTGAGGCGTCCACGGCGGGGGCTTCGCCCGGCTCACCTCCATCGGCGGCGCGGGCGGGCCCGGCCGTCCCCTCTTTCCCCCCCACGGGGTGGACCTTCTCGCGACGGAGGACCGGCACGAGCGTCTCGCCCACCCTCACCTCCTCTTTCACGCCCACCGAGAGCACCTGCTCGGGGCGGGAGCTGTCGCGGTAGATGGTGACCCCCTTGCGGCCGAGCTCGTAGGCGAGGCGATAGACCCGCTCCACGTCCTCGGGCGTGGCGTTGGCGGGGAAGTTGACGGTCTTGGAGACGGCGTTATCGGTGTGCTTCTGGAAGGCGGCCTGGATGCGCGCGTGCCATTCGGGGCTGATGTCGTAGGAACAAACGAACACCCTCCGCCACTCCTCGGGCACCTCGGCGAGGCCCTGGACGGTTCCCCGGGCGGCCACCGCCCGCATGAGGTCGGGGCTGTAGAAACCCTCCCGCCGGGCCACCTCCTCGAAGTAGGGGTGGACCTCGGGCAGGAGGTCGCGGTCCATGACGTTGCGGGTGAAGGCCAAGGCGAAGACGGGCTCCACCCCGCTCGAGCAGCCGCCGATGATGCTGATGGTCCCCGTGGGGGCGATGGTGGTGACGGTGGCGTTGCGCTGCGGGGGCTCGCCCCGGCGGGCGAAGACCGAGAGCTGGAAGTTGGGGAAGGGCCCCCGCTCCTCGGCGAGCCGCTGGGAGGCCCGGCGCGCGGCCCCCTGGATGAAGGCCATCACCTCCTCGGCCACGGCCACGGCGGCGTCGGAGTGATAGGGCACCCGCAGGCGGAAGAGCATGTCCGCAAAGCCCATCACCCCCAGGCCCACCCGGCGGTTGGCCTTGGTCATGAGGTCGATCTTGTCGAGGGGGTAGAAGTTCATGTCGATGATGTTGTCCAGGAAGCGGATGGCATCCGCCGTCGCCCGCCCCATGTGCTCCCAGTCGATGGCCCAGCCGCCGTCGGCCGGCTGGAGCATGTTGGCGAGGTTGAGGCTCCCCAGGTTGCAGCTCTCATAGGGCAGGAGGGGCTGCTCCCCGCAGGGGTTGGTGCTCTCGATCTGGCCCAGGGCCGGGGTGGGGTTGGTGCGCTCGTCGTTGATGCGGTCGAGGAAGACGATCCCCGGCTCCCCCGTCCCCCAGGCGCCCTCGACGATCTTGCGGAAGATGGCAGGGGCGTGGAGGCGGCGCACCTCGCGGCCGGTGTGGGGGTCGATGAGGGGGTAGTCCTCCCCCCGGTCGACCGCCCGCATGAAGGCCTCGGTGAGGGCGACGGAGATGTTGAAGTTGGTGATCTCGCGCACGTCCCGCTTGCAGGAGATGAACTCCTCGATGTCGGGGTGGTCCACCCGGAGGATGCCCATGTTGGCTCCCCGGCGGGTGCCCCCCTGCTTGACGGCCTCGGTGGCCGCGTTGAAGACGCGAAGAAAACTGATGGGTCCGCTCGACACCCCGCCCGTGCTCTTCACCGGGCTGTTCTTGGGCCGAAGGCGCGAGAAGGCGAAGCCCGTCCCCCCGCCGCTCTTGTGGATGAGGGCGGTGTCTTTGATGGTCTCGAAGATGCTCTCCATGGAGTCCTCCACCGGGAGGACGAAGCAGGCGGAGAGCTGCTGGAGCTCGCGTCCCGCGTTCATGAGGGTGGGGGAGTTGGGGACGAAATCCCGCGAGACCATCAGCTCGTAGAAGCGCCGCGACCAGCCCTCGAAGTCCGCCTCGGGGTCGTGGAGGAGCTCGGCGGTGGCGAGGTTGCGCGCCACGCGGGCGAACATCTCCTCGGGCTCCTCGCAGGGTTTTCCGTCGGGGCTCTTCTTCAGGTAGCGCTTGGCGAGCACGGCGCGGGCGCTCAGTGTGGCCTGGTAGGAGAGCGTCCGGGTGAGGGGGTCGGGCCCAGGGGGCGGGGCCGGCAGTTTGGTAAGCTCCTCCGCGATGAAAGCGTCGAGTTCCTCCTCCGAGAGCGCCTCGAGCGCCTCATCCCCCAGCCGCTTCCTCATCGCGGCGTAGGCCCGCGCCGCTTTCTCCACCTCCACTCCCCGGCGGCGGACCATGTCGGTGTAGATGCTGTGAGAGCCGACCCAACGCTTCGCCGTTGCCCGTCCCATGGGTGTCTTCCTTCTCGCCTCCCGGGCGGTGGAGCGGGGAGTGATTTGACCCCCGCTCCCTCTTCTCCAGTATACGCCAGATCGATGTCCCCAGTAGCCACAAAATCTTGGGGACTGTCAAGCGACTTTTTGGCAGAAAGCACAAGCTATTGTGGAGAACCCGTGGAAAAAGGCACCCCAAACCGGTTCCCATTGTAGGTGAACAAAAGACGAAAGATAGCGAAATCAACCCATTAGCGCCCTGCCCCGGTGCCCCGAGAGTTTTCCACAAATCCCCTGGCCCCCCGGAAAGGGGGGCCGAGGGGAAGAGGGGTCCGGCCGCCCCCTTCAGGAGGGGCCCAGGCGGCGCTCCAGCCGGCGGGAGGCGAGGGACATAGAGTAGGTGCAGACGAAATAGACCACCGCGATGAAAACGTAGAGCTCGAAAGCGCGGAACTCCCTCTCGGCGATGATCCGCGCCACGCGGG
>JBHIBR010000272.1:0-3210 GCA_046759145.1 Nitrospinota bacterium
CGGAGGGAGGCCATGGCGACGCGGGCGAAGCCGCGGAAGAAGGATAGGCTCGCTGAGGTGGAGGCCTACCAGAAGGAGCTCCTCCCCGAGCTCCGCTGCGACTGCCGCCTGGTGGAGGGGCTTCTGCTCGGCTTCATCCGGGACGAGGTGACCAAGGTGGGCTTCCGGCGGGTGGTGCTGGGCCTCTCGGGGGGGCTCGACAGCGCCCTTTGCGCCTTCCTCGGGGCCGGGGCCCTGGGGCCGGGGAACGTCACGGCGGCCATCATGCCCTACCGCACCTCCGCCCCGGAGAGCGTCGCCCACGCGCGCTCGGTGGTGGAGGCCCTCGGCATCGAATCCGTGGAGGTGGACATCACCCCCATGGTGGATGCCTTCTTCCTCCTCTTCCCCGATGCGGACAACGTGCGGCGGGGCAACAAGATGGCCCGGGAGAGGATGACCATCCTCTTCGACCTCTCGGCGGCCAAGCGGGCGCTGGTCCTGGGGACGAGCAACAAGACGGAGCTGCTCCTGGGTTACGGGACCCTCTTCGGCGACATGGCGAGCGCGCTGAACCCCATCGGCGACCTCTACAAGAGCCAGGTGCGCCAGATGGCCCGCTACATGGGCGTCCCCGCGCCCATCCTGAAGAAGCCCCCGAGCGCCGACCTCTGGGTGGGCCAGACGGACGAGGGGGAGCTGGGCTTTCGCTACGAGGAGGTGGACGAGCTCCTCTACTTCATGATCGACAAGCGCTACAGCCGGGAAGAGCTCCTGGCGCGGGGCTTTCCCCCCGCCTTCGTGGACGGCATCCACCGCCTGGTCCAGGGCAGCCAGTACAAGCGCCGTCTCCCCCTCATCGCAAAAGTCTCCACCCGCACCATCGACCGCGATTTCCGCTACGCCCGGGACTGGGGGAGGTAGGGGGAGGCGGATAGGTAACCAGCGACGCGGGAGAGGTGAGATGACCGAAGGGCGCGAAGTGTCTCAACTTCGAGAAATTAGCGAAGAGGAATTCGAAGAGGTCCTCCGCGCCCACAAGGAGTGGTTGGATTCAGGAGAAAAATCGGGCAAACGAGCCGACCTTCAAAGAGCCGATCTTCGTGGATTCAATCCTGTCGAAGCGCATTTCGAGGAGGCAAACCTGCGTGATGCCAATCTTCTATGAAAATCCCCACTGCCTGCCGAGCGTAGCCCCACCGCGGGAGATCTTCTCAACTTTCAGGCGCGGCCACGGGTTGCCCCTCAGGATGGTCTGATGGATCACCACTTCGTTCCGCAGTTCTACCTTCGGGCCTTCCGGGATCCCACCGTCCCCGAGGGACAGGAGCCGTGGCTTTGGGTGGGGGATTTGAAGGAGAAGTTGGTCCAGCGCCGCGCTCCGAAGAACGTCGGGAAGAAGGCGAATTACTACGCCTTTCCTGAGTTCGACGCCGAGAGCCCGGATACGCTGGAGCAGCTTCTTTCCAAGATCGAGTCAGCGGCCGCTCCGGTCGTGAGAAAGATGCTCGATGGGGAGCTCGAGCTTGCCGGTCAAGACCGCGCCAGCATTCTCTTTTTCATGGCGTTCTTCGTGGGTCGGTCGCCTTTCTTCCGAAACATGGTCGAGGGCACGACGGATCGACTCGTCAAACTGGTCATGCGTACTGCCGCCAGCCATCCTGAATATTTCGGACGCAAGTTGCGGGAGGCGCATGAGGGTAGAGAGTTCACGCCAGAGGAGGTCGAGGAACTGCGGCAGCGAACCCTCGACGAGAGCAACTATACGGTACATTCACCGGAATTTTCACTTCAACAGGGATTTCAGGTGTCCATTGAGACCGTTTACCCCTTGTTTAGTAGGATGAAGTGGGCCGTTCTTCGTGGCTCCGGTGCAGATCGCTTCATTACTTGCGATAGCCCAGTGTCATGGTTTGATCCTACTCCCCGCCCGCCGTTCTATGCGGGTCACGGGTTGGCCATGCGTAATGTCGAAGCCACTTTCCCGGTGAGCCCCGAACTCTGTCTCCTTGGGACATGGGAAGGACCGACCGGCGTCTTGGAGGTTCCCGATGCTGTCGTTGCCGAGTTCAACAGGCGGCGTGTCGGCTTCGCGGATCGGTACGTCTTCGCAGATCGGGGGAGCCTGGTGCGCGCCGCTATGGGTCTACGTTAGAAAAGCAAATTCTTTCGGCCGGCGTTGGCCACCATGTTCATTAGGCGTCGTTAAATTCACGCAATTAGAGAATCCCTTCCGAGCAAAATTTGATTCCCATTTAGTGGGGATTTGCCGGGGATGGGCGCGGGCCGCGAAGCCCTGACGGGGCAAGCGGAGCGTTCGTCGCGGGGGAGCCCGCTATATATGCCCCACGCCGCTTGCCCCCCTGGCCTGGGCTCCTTACAATGGTTTTGCCCCTCCTGGGGAAGAGGGTGGTTTTGGGGAGGAGGCAGGCCATGCTCAAGGAGGGAGACCTCGCGCCCGCGTTTTCCCTCAAGGATTCCCACGGCAAGACCCATCGGCTGTCGAGCTACCGGGGCAAGAGGGTGGTCCTGTTCTTCTACCCCAAGGACCACACCCCCGGCTGCACCCTCCAGGCCTCCCACTTCCGGGACCGTCTCAACCTCTTCCGCAAGAGGAACGCCGTCGTCCTGGGCGTGAGCCCCGACGATGTGGACTCCCACCGCCGCTTCGCCGAGAAGCTCAACCTCAACTTCCCCCTCCTCTCCGACTCAGGCGCCCGGGTCGCCACCAAGTACGGCGTCTGGGGGCAGAAGACCCTGCTGGGCCGTTCCTTCATGAGCGTCCACCGGAGCACCTTCATCATCGACGAAAGGGGCCGCATCGCGAAGGTCTTCAACGACGTGAGGGTGGACGGCCACAGCCGGGAGGTGCTCTCCGCCCTGGCGCGGGCCTAGCGGGCGCCGGGGCTCGACCGAGCTCGCCGAGGTCTGAGGGGCGAGGAGATATGTCATGGACGTGCACACCTGCATCCGCACCCGGAGAGAGGTGCGCGAGTTCCTCGACAGGCCCATCCCCGGGGAGTCGTTGCGGAAGGTGCTCGAGGCGGGGCGCCTGGCCCCGAGCCGGAGGAACCGCCAGCCCTGGCATTTCATTGCCGTACAGGACCGGGAGACCTTGAAGAGGCTCGGCGCCCTGGCCGAGAGCGGCCCCTACATCGCCGATGCCCCTTGCGCCGTCGCGGTGGTGCTGGCGGGGGCCAGGATGCCCCAGGTGGACGGCACCCGGGCGGT
>JBHIBR010000273.1:0-3202 GCA_046759145.1 Nitrospinota bacterium
CCCCTCCCGCCCCCGGTAGAGGATGACCGGGTAGTCCTCCCAGGCCCGGCCCGAGAGGGCCTCCGCCCCCTGCTCCCGGAGGCTCGCCCGGATGGCCTGGGTCTCCTCTACGAGGCGCCGGTAGAGGATGGGCACCTCCACCGGGCCCACCTCGACCTCCAGCTCCCGGAAGCGCTCCAGGCCCTTGCCCAGGTTGGCGAGGGCGCCCGCGTGCTCGCGCCGCTGCACCTTGACGAAACCCGCGGCGACCTGGATGAGGCCCTGGTAGAACTTGCGCTCGGCCGGCTCCCCCACCTTCCAGATGGCCTCCCACGCCTCGTGGGCGGACCAGAACTCCCGCCGGTTGAAGAGGAAGACGCCGGCATCCGACTCGTCGGTCCAGCGAATGGGGACTCCCACGGCCCTCCTCTCAGGGCCGCCCGCTCCTTCGCGCTCCCCTTGCCGAATCGGCTCTCCGTTGGGTCTCCCCCATACATGATAAGATGGAAAAGACTTCGTTCCCACTCGCTCCTTCCGAGTTGCCTGAAGGGGGTTCTTTCCATGGACGCCGAGACCCTCGCTCGCTACGACGAGCGCCTCCAGCACTTTCTGCGCCTCAACACCTTCCCCGTCGCCGTGCGCTTTTGCGCGAGCTGGGAGGAGGTCCCCGCCAAGGCCCGCCGGCCCGGGCGCGACCTCAAGAACCGCTTCACCACCTGCCAGGCCATCCACATGGTGCGCCGCTTCGGCTGGACGCTCGCCCTGGGGCGGGAGGACTCCTCCTGCGTGCTGGGGGCCGTGGCGCTCGGGTTCGAAAAGCGCCTCCCCCTCTACGAGGAGGGGAACCTCTGCGCAGAGATGTACACCGCCGACCTCGCCGCCGGCCGGGCGAGCGAGGAATCTGTCCCCCGCCTCGCCCACCGAAGCTGCCGGGCGGTGGCCATGGCCCCCCTCGGCCGCGCGGCATTCGAGCCCCACGTGGTGGTCATCTACGGCAACGGCGCCCAGGTGATGCGCCTGGGGCAAGCGGCGCTGTGGAAGCGGGGGGGGACCCTCACCAGCGAGTTCCGGGGCCGGATTGATTGCGCCGAAACCACCATCGCCCCCTTCCTCAGCGGAAAACCCCAGATGGTCGTCCCCTGCACCGGCGACCGCATCTTCGGGGGGGTGCAGGACCACGAGGTGGCCTTCAGCTTCCCCTTCTCCATGATGGAGGAGATCCTGGAAGGGCTGGAGGGCACCCACCGGGGGGGGATCCGCTATCCCGTGACCCACTTCATGGCCTACACGGGACAGTTTCCGCCCAAGTTCGACGAACTCTACGAGCGCCTGCGCGCCGAGGACCCGGAGGAGGAAAGCGGAGCGGGTTGAGGCTGCCCGCCTCAGAAGGGGAGCTCCTTCCCCACGCCGCGCTCTTTCGCCCGCCGGTAGAGCTCCGCGCCCAGGGCCACGTCCTCGATGGCCACCCCCTGGGAAACGAACAGGTTCACCTCCTCGGCGCTCCCCCGCCCCGGCATCCGCCCCGTCGCCACCGCCCCCAGCTCGTGCACCTGGCCCCAGCCGATGGCGCGGTTCGCCACCGCCAGGATGAGGTCGCCCGACTCCACCTGCGCCCCCTCGACCGAGTCGGTGATGATCCTCCCCCGAGCCGCGCGGCGCATGGTCTCGTCGTCCACCTCCCGGCGGTCTGGCCGGTTGGAGCCCGCGGCGATGACGGTGGTGCCAGGTTCCAGGTCCTCTCCACTGAAGACGGGCTCGCGCGCGGTGGTGATGGTGCACACGATGTCCGAGCCCCGCACCGCCTCGGAGGCTGAGCCCACGGGGGCGAACTCCGCCTTCATCTGGGGGGCCATCCGGTCGCAGAACTCCTTCCTCCGCTCAGGGTCCCGCCCGTAGACCTTGACCCGGCGCAGCGGGCGCGCGGCGGCGAGGGCCTGGAGCTGGGTGCGGGCCTGGAAACCTGTGCCGATGAGGCCGAGGCTCTCGGCGTCCTCCCGCGCCATGTAGCGGGCCGCCACCCCGCTCGCCGCCCCGGTGCGGATCTGGCCCAGAATGCTTGCCTCCATCACTGCCATCAGCTCGGCCGTGTGAGCGTTCCACTGGAGATAGAGAAAGCGCACCCCGATGCCCGGGAAGGTCGTGTAGGCCTTGAGGCCCACTACTCCCCGCTCCTCCACCCCCGCGTACATGACGTGGAGGGTGCCCTTGGGCATGAAGATGCGCCGACGGGGCTGGAGGAGGGCGCTGCCCCGGCCGTGGGCCTTGAAGACGGCGTCCACAGCCTCCATGGCCTCGGGCATGGTGATGAGCCTGCTGACCTCCTCCTCCGTCAAGTAGAGGGCCATGGGCAAACCTCCCGGGGCGCCCCAAGCGGCCTGCCGCTTGGGGGGTACCCCAGCGCGCCTGCGCGTTGGGGGCCCCTTGGGGACCCCTCCCGGTCTCGCTCCTAAGCAAACTCCCGGTCCCGCACCCGGTCGGGGTCCACGCGACGGAGCGCCGCAAGCTCCGCTTCGGTCGGGTGGGGCGTGGCGTGCAGCTCGCGGATATTCCCCCAGCCCGGGTCGAAACCGGTGCGGTCGGCCAGCTCCTCGATTGTCACACCGGGATGGAGGCTCTCCGGGAGGAGGCGGCCCCCTTCGTTCGGTGGACCGACGTTCGGTGGGCCGACCTTCTTGAACACGCAAAGGGGCGTCACCACCCGGTCCACCCGTCCGCACGCGGTGACGAAATCGCACCGGGGGACGAAGACCCTGCGGTCGTGGGCGGTCCGCCAGAGCACCGCGCGCCGCGCGGTCGGCAGGATGGATGCGCTCCCCGCCCCGCCCGGCAGGCGCACGGTGGGCTTCCGCCAGTCGCCGATGTAACTCAGGTTGATGTTCCCCTCGGCGTCGATCTGCGCGCCGCCCAGGAAGGTGAGGTCCAGCTTCCCGCGCGCAGAGAGGTCGAAGATGTCGATGAGGGAGAACTGCGCCCTCGCCCCCGCAGCGAGCTCCGGGCCCACCGTGCTCGCCGGCAGCTTCTCCGGCCGGGCGTCCACCCCGCCGGGGATGTTGAGATAGACCAGGTGGGGGGCGTGGCACTCCCGGGCGAGGAGGGTCGCCACCATGGGCAGCACGCTCGCCACCCCGTGGAAGACCGTCTCCCCGTCCCGGATGCACCGGGCAAGGACGACTGCCATGAGGTCCACGCGCTCGGGCGAGAAACCTCCGGACGGCATGGGGAC
>JBHIBR010000274.1:0-3178 GCA_046759145.1 Nitrospinota bacterium
TCCAGGATGGCCAACACGGCGTAGCGGCCCTTGGTGGAGATGCGCATGGGATGTCTCCCGGGCGGTGAAAAAGGCTAGCTGACCAGCGCCGCCCCGGCCCCAGGCGGCTAGCCAACTCCCCTGAGCCCCCCTCCGGGACCGGAGCTCGAAAGAAACGGGCTCTCCCGCTCCGGCTCGGTAGCCGGTGCCACCGGGCACCCCGGGGAACCAACTTCTCTTGAGCCCCCCTCCGCACCGGGGCTCCAACCGAGTGGGCTCTCCCGCTCCGGCTCGGTAGCCGGGGGGTGGCGGTAGTTCTCTTCCTCCAGGGCAGTGATGCGCGGGTTTTGGCCGCAGAGAGGGCACTCGGGGTTCCGCCTCACCTCCACTCTCTCGTAGCGGCCCGTGAGCGCGTCGGCCAGAAAGATGGCTTCCCGCAGGGGCTCCCCGACTCCGGCCACCGGGCCGGAGCGAGAGGGCCCGCGCCTTTCGAGCCCCCGTTGACCAGGGGGGCCAGGGAGCGTCGGTTCCCCGCCTGGGGCCGCGTGGCCCCCGGCGAGCAACTTCACCGCCTCCGCCGCCTGGAGTCCGCCCAGAATGCCCGGCACCGCCCCGAGCACACCCGCCTCCTGGCAGCTTGGGGTCACGTCCGCCGGCGGGAGGCTGCGAAAGAGGCAGCGGTAGCAGGGCCCCTCGCCCGGCCTCACGACCAGCAGCTGGCCGAAGAAGCGCAAGACGGCGGCGATGACGGCGGGTTTGCGGGCGAAGTAGGCCGCGTCGTTCACGAGGAATTTTGTCGGAAGATTGTCGCTCCCCTCCACCACCAGGTCGTAGCCCTCGAGGATGGGGAGGATGTTCCCCGCCACCAGGTGGACGGGGTGGACCTCGACCTGGAGGGCGGGGTTCAACTCCAGCAGGCGCTCGCGGGCGGAGTCCACCTTGGGCCGGCCGAGGTCAGGGGTGCCGTGGAGGAGCTGGCGCTGGAGGTTGCTGAGTTCCACCCGGTCGTCGTCGGCCACGCCGATGCAGCCCACGCCCGCCCGCGCAAGGGCGAGCGCGGCGGGCGACCCCAGCCCCCCTGCTCCCACCACCAGGACGGAAGAGCGCGCAAGCGCCCCGGCTACCGAGCCCTCTTTCACCCCTCTCTCCTCAACCCTCGACCACCCGCAGGGGAACTTCCCCATAATCTCTCTTCTCGCGGTCCCACCGGAAGGCCTTCAGCTCCCCGGGCTCCCCCTTCCGCACGGAGACAACCAGGTAATCCGCCTCGGGGAAGGAGGGCACATCCCCGAAGGGGACGGCCGCCGCCCGGTCTTCGGCCGAGAAGTAAGCATCCTCGTCGGGGTGGGAGTGGTAGACGGCACGGATGACGCGGCCATCTTCCCTCGCATCGCGGAGGGCGCGCTGGACCGTCTGGAGGTCGAGCAAGTAAGCCCTGCGGGCGGTTCGCGGATAGCGCTCGGGGTCGCGCTGGTGCATCTCGTTCTGGATGTTCCTGCAAGGCCGGACCTCAAGGGCTTCCGCCCCCGCGCCCACAGGCCCGAGGAGGAGGCCGCAGCATTCCTCGGGATACTCCCGGAGGGCCTGCTCCAGGATGGCCTCAAGCTGGGCGCGGGTGAGTTCCACGGGCTAGCTTCTCGCCTGTCCCGGTCGGCCCCTTTGGTCCGAGCGGTCCGAGTGGAGGGGTTCGCCCAGGTAGCGGTCTCCTCCGTCGGGGAAGATGACCACGATCACCCCCCGCCCGGCCTCCGCCGCCACTTTCCTGGCGGCCACCAGGGCAGCCCCCGCCGAGTGGCCGATGAAGATGCCCTCCTCCCGGGCGAGCCGCTCGGCCATGGCGTAGGCGTCCTCGGTCCGAACGCGGACCTTTTCGTCCTCGACGCTTTCGTCATAAATCTGGGGCCGGATGGAGGTGGGGATGTGCTTCAATCCCTCCAGGCCGTGGAGGGGGCTCTCGGGCTCGACCGCCACCACGCGCACATCGGGCTTGCGCGCCTTGAGGCCGCGGCCCGTCCCGACCAGCGTTCCGGTTGTCCCCAAGCCTGCCACCAGGTGTGTGACGCGCCCCCGGGTTTGCTCGAAGATCTCCGGGGCGGTGGTCTCGAAATGGGCCTGGGTGTTGGCGGGGTTGTCGTACTGGCAGGGGAGGAAGTAGAGGTTGGGGTCGGCCTCGTAGATGGCGCGGGCGGCCCGCTGCGCGCCGTCAGAGCCCTCCATGGCGCTCGTGTACACGGTCTCGGCCCCGTAGGAGAGGAGCATCCGCCTGCGCTCCGGGCTCGCGCTCTCGGGCAGGCAGAGCTTCACCCGGAAGCCCAGGGCTGCGCCCAGCATGGCGTAGGCGATGCCGGTGTTGCCGCTGGTGGAATCTAGGAGCACCTTCTCCGGGGTGAGGAGGCCCCGCCGGATGCCGTCCCGCACCATGTAGAGGGCGGGCCGGTCCTTGACCGAGCCCCCCGGGTTGAACCACTCCGCCTTGCCGTAGAGTTCCACTTCCGGGAACTCCTCCTCGAACAGGCGGACGCGCAAGAGGGGGGTGTTGCCGATGAGGTGGACGACGGGGGCGCGCTCCTCGGGCCACAGCGCCCGCCGATGCGTCACCGCCGTGGCGGCAATCATGATGTCTCCTTCTTCGGGGTGGGCCTCTCGGCCCCTCCTCCTGTTCCGGCTCCGCAGGAGGAACACCCCGCCTCTCCCGGGGGCTCCTCGCGCTCGAGCCGCAGGTCCCAAAGGTCGAGCCGATACAGGCTCCCTCTCCTCGACTCTCCGATGTCGAGGAGCACTTTCATGGCCTCAAGGGCCAGGAGCGATCCCACCGTCACCGCGCAGGGCTCGGGCCCCGGCGCAGTCCCCGGGGGGAGAAACTCAACGCCGCGGGCGGCGAGACACCGTGGGCAGGGCCCTCCGGGCAGCGCGACCGCCGCCCATCCTCTCCAACCCTTCGCTTCCCCTGCCAGCGCGGGCTTGCCCACCCGCCAGAAGGCCTCAGCCAGCTCCGCCCTCGCCTCGTCCCACACTCCCAGGAGAGCGAGGGCACAACCCTCTATCAGAGGTCCGGGCTGCCCCCCCTGGGAGGTGGTGACTTCCACGTCGGGGTTCAGGGCTCCCAGTTGCCGCCGGAAAGCCTCTCCCCAGGATGCCCCCTCGGCCGGCAGAAAGAGGGGGGGTAGCTCCTTCGCCCCTTCCCCTTCCGGCTCCCATG
>JBHIBR010000275.1:0-3165 GCA_046759145.1 Nitrospinota bacterium
GGGCGCTCGCGGAGGTCATCTCGGCCAAGGGGGCGTTGCTCTCGCGCCTTGCGCCGGGGGCGGAGGAGGGTCTCTTCAGCCTCCGCGTCGAGCACTGGCTTCGCCGGCCGCTGCTCTCCTTCTATTACTGGCGTCTCGTCCGGCGGGAGCGCGCCCTGGTGGGCATCGCGGCCACCGCGCCCCTCATCCAGGGTTCCTGGCGGGCGGCTCATCTGGCGCTGGTTGCCCTCTTCCTCCTGGGCCTCCTCGGGCACGTGGTGACCACCATGTTCTTCCCCGCCTACGTGGCGGGGGGACGGGAGGTCTACTGGTTCCACTTGCGGCGTTGAGAGCGGATGCGATGAGGCGCCTGGCGCTTCGCATCGACCTGGAACGTTGCTTCGGCTGCCGCTCCTGCGAGGCGGCCTGCAAGACGGCCAACCGGCTGGACTGGGGCCAGTATCGCCTCAAGAACCTCTGGCTCGACCCCTCGACGACGGGCGGGGGGATGGAGTTTTTGAACGTCGTCTGCCAGCAGTGCGAGCGGCCGGGATGCCTCCGCGCCTGCCCGGTGTTCCCGAAGGCCATATCCCGCGACCCGGAGACGGGCGTGGTGATGGTGCACCACGACCTGTGCACGGGCTGCGGGGAATGCGTGAAGGCGTGCCCCTACGGCGCCATGGGCTTCGACGCGGTGGCCCGCGTGGCGGACAAGTGCAACCTCTGCTACGACCGCCGCCAGCAAGGCCTGGGCCCCGCCTGCGCCAGCGTTTGTCCCTCGAAGGCGATTGCCTTCGGCGAGCGCGAGGGGCTGATCCTGGAGGCCCTGGAAGGGGGCCGCTCCCTTCGGGATGTGGACCACTTCCTCCAGGGGCCCGGCACGGTTTACGCGGAGTCCCTCCGCCCCGCGCGCTGGGAGGCGGGCGCCCTCCGCACGGTGGCGAACGGGGGCGCGAAGTTCGGCGCCGGGCTCCCCATCCTCCAGGCGAACGGTCGGGCCACCCGCAGAGTGGAGGCGGGATTCCCCTACCACCTGCCGCGGGATGTGGCCCCCGACCGGGTGGAGGCGGCCGGCTGCAACATCTGCTTCAATAGCTGCCCCGCCGAGTACCACTTCGAGGGAGGCCGCCTCATCGCCGTCACCGGCAACGAGGGTGACCCCCTGTGGCAGGGGCGGGTGTGCTCCAAGGCACAGACAATGGTCCAGGTCTACAACAGCCCTCACCGGCTGCGCCATCCGCTGCGCCGCGTGGGCGCTCGGGGGGAGGGCAAGTTCAAGCGGGTGAGCTGGGACGGGGCGCTGGACGGGCTCGCCGAGGGGCTCGAGGAGGTGAAGGAGAGGTGGGGGGCGGAGGCGCTCGCGATTTTCGTGGGGACCCGGACGGGCATCCTCACCAGGGATGGCTACAGCGCCCTTTTCGCCCAGATGTTCGGCACTCCCAACAAGGAGAGCACCGCGCCCCTCTGTGCCACGGGGAAGGACCTCGCCTACCGCATCACCCAGGGCGCTCCCGGGGCCGGAAACAGCTTCACGCCCGAGGACCTCGGCTCCTCGGACCTATACCTCTTCATCGGCGACAACATGGCGGACACACGGCCGGTCTACTTCGGGATGATCCAGGACTGGCGCTCGCAAAACCGCGCCCGGATGATGGCCGTGGACCCCCGCCTCACCCCCACCGCCGCCAAGGCGGACAGGTGGATTCCCATCCGGCCGGGCACCGACATGGCCCTCGCGCTTGCCATGGCCCACGAGGTCATCACCCAGGGCTGGGTGAACCGTCCCTTCGTCGAGCGATGGGTGGAAGGCTACGAGGAGGTTGAGCGCTTCATCCTGGAGCGGGGCTGCACGCCCGCCTGGGCGGCCCCCATCGCCGACATCCCCGAGGAGACCATCCGGGAGCTGGCGCGGACCTACGCCGAGGCGGAGCGGCCCGCGATTTTCTGCGCCCGGGGCCTCAACCAACACTCGAACAGCCTCCAGACCAACCGGGCCTTCCACATCCTTGCAGCGCTGCGCGGCAACTGGGGCCGGCCGGGGGCGGGCGTGGTGAACATGGCCTACAGTCTCCCCTTCGGGGCCCGGGCACCGGCGGAGCGGGTGCCCCCGCGCCGGCCGGGCATCCGCAAGAGCCCGGTGGGCTGGCTCGAGGCCATGCGGAGCGGGCGGCCCTACCCCATCAAGGCCCTCATCATGTGCAACGACCCGCTCTCCCTGTGGCCGGAGCAGCGTGCGGTGCGGGAGGCCTTCTCTGCGCTTGAGGTCATCGCCTACGTGGGGCTCTTCCCCACCGAGTCAAGCGCCTACGCGGACTTCGTCTTCCCCGCCGCCACGGGCATCGAGAAGGGCGAGGTAAACCGCGCCAACGACGACCGCCGGCTGGTGTGGATCGACAAGCTCATCGACCCCCCGGGCGAGGCGCGTCCCGATGGACACTTCTGGGTCGACCTGGGCAAACGCTTCGGCTTCGACGACGTGCTCCGGGAGGAGTACAAAGACTCCACGAAATTCTGGGACGAGATGATGATCGGCCACCCCCTGGTGCGGGGGATGAGCACAGCCCGCCTGAAGAGGTCGCCCACCCGATGGGTGCGCGGGCCGCTGCCTCACGAGGACGACCGCGAGCGGGAAACTCTCTTTCTCGAAGGGGAGGCCTTCCCCTGCGACCCGGAGGGGAGGCGGTTTCCCACCCCCTCGGGCAAGCTCGAGCTCTGGACGCCCTCCCTCGAGGAGAAGTTCAACGTTTATGGCCTGAGCGCGCTGCCTGAGTTCTACACCGACCGGGAGCAGCTCGTTGACCTGCCCCACCTCGAGTACGAGACCACAGATGCCGACGCGGGTGTCCCTTCCCCCTTCTACGAGAACCGCCTGAACGCCAACCGTGCCCGCATCGTCCCGGGCGGAAACGGCAGCGGCCGGGGCGGAGGTGACTCTGCTTTTGATACCGAGCTCATCACGGGCCGAGCGCCCGCTCCCCACTTCCACGGGTGGACCCACTGGGTGTGGCAGCCCGAGGAGATGTGGCCCGAGATGTTCTGCCAGATCCACCCGGAGAAAGCGCAGGCGGTGGGGGTGAAGGACGGGGAGAAGGTGCGCGTGGAGACCGCCTACGGCAGTTTCGAGGCGGTTGCCTGGGTGTTCGAGGGGATCCGGAAGAGCTCGGTGTTTGTCCCCATCGGCTGGGA
>JBHIBR010000276.1:0-3151 GCA_046759145.1 Nitrospinota bacterium
GGGGGGAGGGGGGTGAACCTCTGGGGGCTCATCCTGCCCAACCTCCTGCCCGCTCCCCTCGAGTGGCTCGCGAAGAAGGTGGAGCAGGAAGTCGCCCCCCTGGGCATCAGGGTGTCGGTCCGCAGCTAGCCGCGGAAGTTGATCCGGGCCATCTGCTTGGCCCGGCCGGTGGCGGGGTCTACCTCCACCAGGGCGGCGTTGAACTGCCCCTCGCCCGAGGCGGGCTCGAAACGGCGGGGGAGGCCGGTGAGGAATTTCTGGATGGCCGCCTCCCGCTTGACGCCGATGACCGAATCGGCGGGGCCGGTCATCCCCACATCGGTGAGGTAGGCCGTCCCCCGCGGGAGCACCCGCTCGTCAGCCGTCTGCACGTGGGTGTGGGTGCCGACGACGGCGCTCGCCCGCCCGTCGAGGAACCAGCCCATGGCCATCTTCTCGCTGGTGGCCTCCCCGTGGAAGTCCACCACGATGGTCTTCACCTCCGGGGGGAGCTGCAAGAGGAGCCGGTCGGCCGCCCGGAAGGGGCACTCCTGGGGGGGCATGAACACCCGCCCCATGAGGTTGATCACGGCCAGGGGCTTGCCTTTCACATCGAGAGAGAGCATGCCGCGGCCGGGCGTCCCCTCGGGATAGTTGGCGGGTCGCAGCATGTGGGGCTCCTCGCCCAGGAGAGCCACCCCCTCGGGGCGGTGCCACACGTGGTTGCCCGAGGTGAGCACGTCCGCCCCCGCGGCGAAGAGCTCCTCTACCACCTCCCGGGTGACCCCGAAGCCCCCGGCCGCGTTCTCGCAGTTCACCACCGCGAAATCCGCCCCGTAGCGCTCCCGCACCTTCCCCAGGTAGCCCGAGAGCATCTGCCGGCCCACCCGGCCCACCACGTCCCCCACCACCAGGATCCTCACGCCTTCCCCGCGCCTCCCTCAGTGGGCGGTGGCGGAGGCGCGGGTCTCCCGGATGATGGTGACCCTCACCTCACCCGGGTAGGAGAGTTCCGCCTCGATGCGGCGGGCGATGTCTTGGGCCAGGAAGGCGGCCTCGGTGTCGCTCACCTCCTCGGGGAGCACCACCACCCGCACCTCCCGGCCCGCCTGGATGGCGTCGCACTTCCCCACCCCCTCGACCGACTTCGCCAGCGCCTCGATCGACTCCACGCGCTTGATGTAGGACACCACCATCTCCCGCCGCGCGCCCGGCCGCGCGGCCGAGAGGGCGTCGGCCGCGTTCACCAGGATGGACTCAAGGCAGGTGGCCTCGGCCCCTTCGTGATGGGCGGCGATGGCGTTGAGCACCTGGGGGGGCTCGCCGTACTTCTTCGCGAGGTCGATCCCGATCTGGATGTGAGAGCCCTCGCTCTCGTGGGTGGCCGCTTTGCCCAGGTCGTGGAGGAGGCCGCAGCGCCGCGCCATCTTCTCGTCCACCCCGAGCTCGGCGGCCATCATGCCCGCCAGGAAGGCCACCTCCTTGGAGTGTTGGAGCACGTTCTGGGAGTAGCTGGTGCGGAAGAGGAGCCGCCCCAACACCTTCACCAGTTCGGGGTGGAGGTCCTCCACGCCCACCTCGAAGGCTGCTTGCTCGCCCGCCTCCTGGATGCGCCTGTCCACCTCCTTGCGGGTCTTGGCCACCACGTCCTCGATGCGACCCGGATGGATGCGGCCGTCGGCCACCAGCTGCCCGAGGGCGATGCGCGCCACCTCCCGGCGGACGGGGTCGAAGCTGGAGATCACCACCGCCTCGGGGGTGTCGTCGATGATGAGGTCGGCCCCCGTCGTCGCCTCGAAGGCGCGGATGTTGCGCCCCTCGCGGCCGATGATCCTCCCCTTCATCTCGTCGTTGGGCAGCCCCACCACGCACACCGTCGCCTCCGCCACGTGGTCGGCCGCGTAGCGCTCGACGGCGAGGGCCAGCACCTTCCTGGCCTCCCGGTCCACCTTGGCCCGCGCCTCCCGCTCCAGCCGCTGCACCTCCTTGGCGATGCCCACCCTCGCCTCGTCGAGGAAGCGGGCCATGAGCTCCCCCTTGGCGCTCTCGGCGCTCATGCCCGCCACCTCCTCCAGCTTTCGGAGTTCCTGCTGGCGGAGGGACTCCGCCTCGGCCCGGAGCCGCTCGATGGTGGCCTCCCGGGCGCCCAGTTCCCGCTCGCGCTCCCGGTTGGCGTGCTCCTTCTGGTCCAGGTTGTCCAGCTTGCGGTCGAGGCTCTCCTCCCGCTGGAGCAGCCGCCGCTCGAGCTTCTGCAACTCCTCGATCCGCCCCCGCACCTCTCGCTCGAGCGTTTCCTTGGAGCGTAAGACCTCGTCCTTGGCGGCGAGCTGCGCCTCGCGCACGCGCCGCTCCGCCCCCGCCTCCATCTCCCGGAGGCGGCCTTCACTCTCCGCCCGCGCCTGCGCCGTCCACCGCCGCAACCTCCGGCGGCCCGCCCACAGCCCCCACGCGAGGCCCAGGAGGATCCCCCCGGCCGCCAGGCCGAGCGCGGCGAGCACCGTGTTCAGTGGCGTCACCTCAAATTCCTCCCCTGCCCGGTCGGGGGACGCAGCGCACCGCCTCGCGCTCGCTCACCACCCAGTCCACGGGCTGGTCTTCAGCTCCCGCCGGCAGCCGGTCCACCACTTGGAACGAGTAGGCAAGACCGCAAGCGACGCAGCCCGCCGGCCGGCGTCGCAGCAACCGGTCGTAGAAACCCTTTCCGAAACCCAAGCGGCGCCCCTCCCGGTCGAAGGCCACACCGGGCACCGCCATGAAGCCCACCTCATCGGCCGAGAAGGCGACCGCCTGCCCGGGGTCGGGCTCGAGCACGCCGAAGCGGCCGGGCCGAAGCTCCCGCACCGGGTCCCTCACCTCCCGCAACTCCAGCTCCTTCCCCCCCTCGCTCACCCGGGGGTAAAGGAGGCGTTTGCCGGCCCGCCGGGCCTCCCGGGCGAGGGGGCCGGTGTCCGCCTCGCCCCGGATCGGGGCATAGAGGAGGACGGTCCGCGCCTTCCGGAAGGCGTCCAGGCCGGCAACCCGGCGGCAGATCTCCTCGCTCAAGCGGGCGGATTCCTCCGGCGAGAGAGCCTCCCGCCGGGCCCGGCAGCGACGTCGCACGCGCGCCTTCTCGCGCCGGACGCCCTCTTCGGTCGCAGGGGGATATGCCATGGCCGCCTCTGGGCGGGTCCGG
>JBHIBR010000277.1:0-3147 GCA_046759145.1 Nitrospinota bacterium
GGCGGCCACGTGGTGACGGTGAACGACTACCTGGCCCGCCGCGACGCCGAGTGGATGGGGAAGGTCTACCGGGCGCTGGGCCTCACGGTGGGTTGCATCCAGCACGAGATGGACGACCGGGAGCGGCAGCAGGCCTACCGGGCGGACGTCACCTACGGGACCAACAACGAGTTCGGCTTCGACTACCTGCGGGACAACATGAAGTTCGACCCCGCGGACTTCGTCCAGCGGGAGCTCTTCTACGCCATCGTGGACGAGGTGGACAGCATCCTCATCGACGAGTCCCGCACCCCTCTCATCATCAGCGGGCCCGCCGAGGAGTCCACGGACAAGTACTACCGCATCGACCGCATCATCCCCCGCCTCCGGCGGGACGCTCACTACCACGTGGACGAGAAGCTCCGCACCGTCGCCCTCTCCGAGGAGGGGGTCCCCCGGGCGGAGGAGCTCCTGGGGGTGGACAACCTCTACGACCCGACCCACATCGAGATCCTCCACCACGTGAACCAGGCCCTCAAGGCGCACGCCCTCTTCAAGCGGGACGTGGACTACGTGGTGAAGGACGGGCAGGTGATCATCGTGGATGAGTTCACCGGCCGCCTCATGCCCGGTCGCCGCTACAGCGAGGGACTCCACCAGGCCCTGGAGGCGAAGGAGGGGGTCCGGATCGAGAACGAGAACCAGACCCTGGCCACCATCACCTTCCAGAACTACTTCCGCATGTACAAGAAGCTGGCCGGGATGACGGGGACGGCGGACACCGAGGCGGCCGAGTTCGCCCAGATCTACAACCTGGACGTGGTGGTCATCCCCACCAACCGGACCCTCATCCGTTACAACCTCGCCGACGTGGTCTACCGGACGGAGCGGGAGAAGTTCAACGAGGCGGTGGAGGAGATCGCCGAGTGCAACGGGCGTGGGCAGCCCGTCCTCGTCGGCACCATCAGCATCGAGAAGAGCGAGCGGCTTAGCTCCCTCCTCAAGAAGCGGGGCATCAAGCACCACATCCTCAACGCCAAGCACCACGAGCGGGAGGCCGAGATCGTGGCCCAGGCGGGCCGCAAGGGTGCGGTGACGATCTCCACCAACATGGCCGGGCGCGGCACCGACATCCTGTTGGGAGGCAACCCGGAGTTCCTGGCCAAGCAGGCCTGCGAGGGCAAGGCCGAGGGTCCCGAGTACGAGGAGAAGCTCGCCCACTACCGGGAGCAGTGCGCCCGCGAGCACGACGAGGTGGTGGCCGTGGACGGCCTCCACGTCCTCGGGACCGAGCGGCACGAGGCCCGGCGCATCGACAACCAGCTGCGGGGACGCTCGGGGCGCCAGGGCGACCCCGGCTCCAGCCGCTTCTACCTCTCGCTGGAGGACGACCTGCTGCGCATCTTCGGCTCGGACCGCATCAGCGGCATCATGTCCAAGCTGGGGATGGAGGAGGGAGTCCCCATCGAGCACAAGATGGTCACCAAAGCCATCGCCAACGCCCAGGGCAAGGTGGAAGCACACAACTTCGAGATCCGCAAGCACCTGCTGGAGTACGACGACGTGATGAACAAGCAGCGGGAGGTCATCTACTCCCAGCGGCGGGAGATCCTGGAGGGGGAGAACATCCGGGAGAGCATCGAGGGGATGGTGGAGGAGCTCTTCCTCGACCTCGCCGACACCTTCCTCAACCCCGAAGCCCACTACGACGACTGGGACCTCAAGGGTTTCTGCGAGGCGTTGGAGCGCCGGTTCGCCCTCCGCGCCCTCCGGGAGGGGACCCGCCTCTCTTTGCCGAGTGCCGACCTCTCGCTCGATGTGGCCGAAGTGGGGCGGGAGGAGCTGGTGGAGCAGTTGCTGGAAGCCACCCTCCAGCACTACCGCGAGAAGTGGGCCCCCTACGACCCCGCCGCGGTGCGACAGCTGGAGCGGATGATCCTCCTCCAGGTGCTGGACAGCCAGTGGAAGGACCACCTCCTGGCCATGGACCACCTGAAGGAGGGCATCGGCCTTAGGGGCTACGCCCAGAAGAACCCCCTCAACGAGTACAAGCGGGAGGGCTTCGAGCTCTTCCAGGCCATGACGGAGCGGATCAAGGAGGAGGCGGTCCAGTTCCTCTGCCGGCTGCAGATCGAAGGGGAGGAGATCGCCCTCGAGCAGAGGCGCCGCAGGCCCGCCCGGGCGCAGGAGCACCGGGGGGAGCTCCTCCTCGGGGGAGACGGCGAGGATCCCCGCCCCAAGGTGGCCACGGTGCGGAGGGAGGGCCGCAAGATCGGCCGCAACGAACCTTGCCCCTGCGGGAGCGGCAGGAAGTACAAGAAATGTTGCGGGACAGGCGGTTGAGAGGAAGAGCTTGGCGGGCCCCGGTGGCCTTGACCCTGCTCGCGCTGACCCTTGGGGGCTGTGAGCGGCCCATCCCCATCCTGGCCCCCGACGCTCGCTTCCACGTGGCGGGCAAAACCCCCTTCGAGCGGGCCCTCCAGCGGTGGATCCGGAGCGGGAAGCTCTACCGCAATTTCGACACCATCCTCCTGGCGCGGGTGCTCTACCGCTCGGCCGAGGTCCGCGTGCACTTCGTGGCGCAGCTCGCCCGCAGCCGGCTCCTCACCGCGAGCGAGCGCAGGGAGCTGGTCGCGAAAGAGGCGGCCTCCCGCTCGGAGCGGGAGTTCATCATGGCGGTCTCGACGGGGGAGGCGGGGTGGAACGATTTTGACAAAAAAGACTCCATGTGGAGCCTCCGGCTGGAGCTCCCGGGGGGACGGAGGGTTGCGCCCAAGGAGATACGCCGCTTCCGGCTGGATCCCGAGGGGGACCCTCTCCTCACCCTCTACCCCTTCATCGGCCTCTGGGATACGGTCTATTCCGTCCGCTTCCCCCTCCCCCCCGGGGCCGTCGCGAGGGAAGAGCCCATCAAGCTCATCATCTCCAGCGTGCTGGGGCGACTGGAGCTTCTCTGGGGGGAGGCTTCGTGATCCAATTCGGCCTCATGTTCCGCAGCCAGTTCCCCCCTGGCGACGACATGCAGGCCCGGCTCGCCGAGCTCCTGGAGCAGGCGCGGGCGGCCCAGCGTTGCGGCTTCGACTCTCTCTGCAAGGGGCAACACTACCTCTCCTCCCCATTCCAGGAATTCCAGCAGTTGCCCTTCCTCGCCCGCCTGGCCGCCGAGGC
>JBHIBR010000278.1:0-3146 GCA_046759145.1 Nitrospinota bacterium
GTAGCCGTGGCCTCCTCGCCCCGGCCCGGCCGGTAGACCGCCCGGGTTCGCTCGATCCCCCGGATGAGCTCCACCTCGATGGTGAGCGGCGGGGGCGCCGGGGGAGGGGCCGGGGGGGCCGCGGGCTTGCGGGCTGTGGCAGGCCGCCTCCTGCGCTGGGCGACGGTCCTGCGCGCGCGCCGGCCCCTGATGAGGGTTCGCTTCGAGACCCCGCGGCTGGTCACCGTCGTGCCATCGCGCAGGCCCCGCAAAGCGAGCAGCACCTTGCCCTGCGTGCTCGCCAGGGTCAGCCGCTCCGCCTCCTCGGGGGTAACCTCGAGGGTGACCACGCTCACCCGCACGGGCTTCTCCTCCCGCACCTCTATCTGCTGGCCCACGGCCAGCACGCGGATGTTCTGGAGGATGATGCGGCTCTCCTCCCTGCGGCCGGCCCCCTCCCAGGTGACGAGCACGTCCACGCGGCTTTCGGGGAGGACGAAGCCGGAGACCCCGATCACCTCGTCCACCTTAATGGACATGGCGCGCTTGCCCGGCGGTATGAGGGTTACGAGGCTCTGCCCCTTGGCCTTCGGGCGGGTTTCGAGGGAGAGCTTTTTCGGGAAGAGGGGCTCTCCCTTCACCAGCGGCTGGATCGCCACCTGCCCGATGGCTTCCTCCACCTTGCGGAGCGCCCCCGGGGGGACGCTAGCCTTGGGCCACTCCGCTACCTCCAGGTCGGCGCGGGAGAGGCGCACGCCCTCGGCCACATTCTTGCGCGCCACCAGCACCTTCTCCATGGGGACGGCGGGTGCGGGCTTGAGCTTCTGGGGGAAAAGTAGCTCTCCCTTCACGAGGGACTGCGCCGCGAGCTTGCCGACCGCCATCTCTTGCTTGCGGAGCGCCCCCCGGGGGATGCTGGCTTTGGGCCACTCGGCCACCTTCAGATCCGCCTCGGCGAGCTTGCGGCCCTCCGGCACGGTGCGCCGCACTACCACCACATTATCCATGGGGACGGCCGGGGCCGTCTTGAGCTTCTGGGGGAAGAGGACCTCGCCCTTCACAAGGGGATGGGTTGCCACCTGGCCGAGCGCCTTTTCGGTCTTGCGGATTGCTCCCTTCGGGATGCTGGCTTTGGGCCACTCGGCCACCTCCAGATCCGCCTCGACGAGCTTGCGGCCCTCCGGCACCGCCCGCCGCACCAGCACCACCTTTGCCATGGGGACGGCCGAGGCGGCCTTGAGCTTCCGGGGGAGGAGGAGCTCCCTCTCCACAAGGGGCTGGGTTGCCACCTGGCCCACCGCCTCGTCGGGCTCGCGGAGCGCTCCCTCCGGGATGCTGGCTTTGGGCCACTCGACCACCTCCACATCCGCCTCGGCAATCTTTTGGCCCTCCGGCACGGCGCGCCGCATCACCACCACTCTTTCTATGGGGATAGCAGGGGCGAGCTTGAGCTTCCTCGGGAACAGGAGCTCTCCCTTGACGAGAGGCTGGACCGCCAGCCGCTCGACCGCTTCTTCCACCCCCCGCAGGGCGCCCTTGGGGAGGTTGGCCCGGGGCCATTCGACCTGCTCCACATCGTCCGGGGAGATCTTCTGCCCCGCAGCCACGTCCCTCCGCATCACCACCGCACTGGCCAGGGGGACACCGGGAGGCTTGACCTCAGGGGGCGGCCCTTTCTCCTCCCACTGGCCGGAGACGAGCTCGCCGGTCGTAAGGCCCGCGGTGATCACTCGGGTGGGGTCCCGCAGGCTCCGCATCGCCAGGATAATCTTCCCCCGAGTGGCCGCCAGATTGAGCGCCTCCGCCTCCGCGGGGCCCACCTCCATGGTGACCACGGTCACCGTCACCGGCTTGTTATCCTTGAGCTCCGTCCGCTGGCCGATGGCGAGCACCCGGATGTTCTGGAGGATGATGCGGCTCACCTCCTTGCGGCCGCCCCTCGCTCCCTCCTCCTCCACATCCATGGAGACGAGCACGTCCACACGGCTGTTGGGTTGGACGAAGCCCGCTACGCCCACGACCTCGTCCACCTTCACCGACATGGCTCGCTTGCCCGGGGGGATGACCGCCATCAGACCCTGGCCCTCCCCTTTCGGGGCGAGCTTGTTGGGGAGGATGGGCTCTCCCTTCGCCAGCGGCTGGACGACCACTCGGCCGATGGCCTCCTGGGGCTCGCGGAGCGCCCTCTCGGGGACGCTCTTCTCGGGCCACTTGACCGTCTTGACGTCCCCCTCTGCGAGGCGGTCGCCCAAGGAGATGTCCTTGGTCATTATCAGGACCTCTGCCGTGGGGATGGGGGGAGGCCCCGGTGGGGGCGCCGGGACGAGCCCTCGCCTCACCACCAAGACGCCCACCCCGCCCATGAGCAGGGCCACCAGGATCAGGATGAGGCCCCGGGTTCGAGTCATCGCCTTCTTCCCCTCTCCGTCGGGGTTCTCATGGCTCCCGGGCGGCGAGCCCCACCCCCAGAGCGATAGCCACCCCGTAAGGCATGCGCCGGGCCTCGGGAGGGACCGTCTCGGGGTTCCCCCCTCCCCCCGCCGGGCACCGTCTGTGCCGCCAGCCCACCCGCAGCAATGGCGCCATAGTAAGCCCTTGCACGGCCCAGAGCAAGAGGAGCGCCTTCGCAAGGCCCGCCGGCCCCCTCCAGCCCCAGGCCGCGAGCCAGGGGGCTGGGAAGGGGCTCGCCGCGAGACCCACCCCGAGGACGGCGAGCGCGTACACCAATCCCCCTGCGGCCCGCCGCTCCCTCAGGTCGATGGGGGCGCTCCCGGCAAGCAGCAACGCTAGGAGAAAGTGGGACAACAGGCTCATCCCTCATCTCGCCCCGGGCCGATCCTCCCTCCGAAGTCTTTCCATAACGCCACATTGTTTGAAAAATCGCCCTTTCTGTCAATACGATGAAAATTATGAGAAGTTGCCTTCCCTGTCAACCCCATTCGCGCCTCCCCAGTTCCCGGCCTTCCCTTCGGCCATTGACAAGCCTGCCCCCCCGTGGTAAGCAGCTTGCACCGCTGTGGGGGATATCTCGTACAGGATGCCAGGGGGATAAGACCACACCGGCCGTGGGGCAGGGGGAGCTGCTCCGGGACATCCTGTTCAAAGAGCCCAGGAAGAAAACCCCTGCGGAGGGTTGAGGGGAGTTCTGCGAGCAGGAGGGGCCGATG
>JBHIBR010000279.1:0-3131 GCA_046759145.1 Nitrospinota bacterium
CCTCGCACTCTACCCCCCTACCGGGGGCGTCTCACATGTATCTGGACCTGTTCAGCCCCCTCCGCCCTCTCGCTGGGCCGCTCGAGGGGGAGGGAACCCTCTCACGGAGGCCGCACGTCCCGCTGGGCCAGGTAGCCGTCCGGGTTGATGTGGGCGTCGATGACCCACCCCTCCCCCGAGGCGATGGCTTCGGCGAGGGCGCCCTCCAGCTCGCCCTCGCTCTCCACCCGAGCTGCCCGGAATCCGAACGCACGGGCGGCACCCGAGAAGTCCACCTCTCCGATGCGGCTCCCCATACGGGAAAAGCCCCGAGAGTCCTGCTTGAGCTTGATGGAGTTCAGCCAGCCGTCGTTGAAGACAAGGCACACGAAGGGGAGCCCCTCCCGGGTGGCCACCTCGAGCTCTCCCATCCGCATGAGGAGGCCCCCGTCGCCCGTGAGAGAGACGACGGGCTTGTCCGGGTAGAGCAGCTTGGTGGCAATGGCGCAGGGGATGGCCACCCCCATCGTGCCGAGCCCGGAGGAGGTGAGGAAGCCCCGGGGCCTGCGGCACTCCCAGAGGTCGCTGGCGAGCACCTTGTGACTTCCTGCGTCGGCGGTGAGGAAGCCGTCCGAGGGCAGTCGGTCCCGGAGGATGCGGATGGCCGCTGCGGGCATGAGCCCCTCGCCGACGGGCCGCAGGCGCGCCTCCCTTGCGCGCCGGTAGGCGGCGAGGTCCCTCTCCTCCCATCCCCCGCAGGGGGAGACCGCCTTCGCGAGCGAGCCCAGCATGCCCTCGAGCTCCCCCACCAGCTCCACGGCCGGGCGGAAGACGCCCTTCAGGTGGGGGACTGCGTCGAGATTCACCACGGGCTGGCTGTAGTGCCAGTGGCCGGGAGCGAAGAGCTCTACTGCGTCGAATCCCACCGTGACCAGGAGGTCCGCCTTCCCGATGAGCTCCGACTCGCCCCCCGCCCCCCGGAAGGTCCCCATGGCGAGGGGATGGTCCTCCGGGAAGGTCCCCTTGGCGGCCAGGGTGGCGAAGACAGGGGCTCCCAGGGCTTCGGCGAGGGCGCAGAGGGCCGCTTCGGCTCCAGCCCCCGCCCGGTTCACCTGGAGGCCCACGATGAGAAGGGGCCTCTGGGCCTTCCCGATGGCTTCGGCCACCGCCCGCAAGCCCGGCTCCTCCGGTGACCCTCCTGCCTGGAAGCGGCGCACAGGCGCCCCGCCGGGGAACGCCTCGGGGGGCGCTTCGGCCAGCATCACGTCGTAGGGGAGGTCCACGTGGACGGGACCAGGCCTTCCTTCCAGGGCGATATCCACCGCCCGTCTCATGGTGGTGAGGACCGCGCCGGGGGCGAGCTTGAAGGAGGCCTTGGTGATGGGCTGGAGGATGCGGTCCTGGTCCACCCGCTGGCGGCGCAGCCGTCGGAACTGCTCGTCCGAGTAGCGGTCGGTGAGCACCAGGAGGGGGGCCCGCTCCAGGTAGGCGTTGGCCACCCCGTTCACAACCTGGGTCGAACCGGTCCCCACCGCTGTGCTCACCACTCCGGGCCGGCCGGTGAGGACCCCGTAGGTGGCCCCCATGGTGGCCGCCGCAGACTCGTTGTGGGAGAGGATGTAGCGGATGCCCTGCTTGCGACCCGCCTCGATGAGCTCCACCGAGGAGAGGCTGCCAGGATTTCCGAAGATGTACTCGATCCCGGCCTCGCGGAGCACGGCCGCCACCACGTCCGCGTAGCTGCCCACGCGCGGGCCTCCTCGTTGGTTGCCTGGGAGAAGTGTGGCCTCCTCCGCGCTGGTCCGCGCGGGATTATAGCACAACCTTGTGGCGGATCTGGCCGCTGTCAGGCCCCTCGGCGGGTATTTAGAATTGATGTAAGGGATGCCCCATGATGCGGGGAGGGATGCCCTGTGTCTGTGAGCGAGCGGCAGCTCGTAGCTCTTCTCCGCCTCCTCGAGGACGAGAGTGCGGAAGTGCAGCGGGCTCTTTCCGCCCAGCTCCGCCTGCTCGACCCCTTCCACGAGGGCCGCCCGCTCACCCGGGCGGAGTGCGCCGCGCTGGTGCGCCGTTTCGGCTTCCGCTTCGAGGACCGCCTCTTGGCCGCCGCGCCTAACCGGGCCATCCTGGAGCGGATGTTCACCAACCTCATCCACGTCTACCGCCGCTGCAACCGTCCCGCCGAGATCCAGAAGGCGCGTCAGCTCACCCGCTTCCTCGAGATCGTCCACTTCCGGCTGTAAGGGGAAGAGGGCCCGGCCCCTTCAGAGCCTTCCAGGGGCCAGGCCAGGGATTGAACCGGGGGGGCAAGCCTGGTAGCTTCGCCCCTGGCTCGAGCGCCGCCCGATAGCGGGCCCGCGGCGCTCCCCTAGGTTCCTCAAGCGAGGGAGAACACCATGATCTACGAGATGCGGACCTATACCCTCCGACCCAGGACGATCCCCGAGTTCCTGGCCCGCTTCGCCGAGGCCCTTCCCCACCGGGAGAAGTACTCCAAGCCCACGGCCTACTGGTACAGCGAGGTCGGCCCTCTCAACCAGGTGATCCACGTCTGGGAGTACGAGGATGGGGTGGCGCGGGCCCGCATCCGCGAGGCTGCCAGCCGGGACCCCAACTGGCCCCCCAAGACGGCGGAGTTCATCCTCGCCCAGGAGAGCAAGATCCTCCTCGCGCCCCCCTTCCGGGCCGAGCCCCGCAAGGGGGAGCTGGGGGGGATCTATGAGATCCGCACCTACACCTACCAGCCCGGCACCATCCCCCGGGTCATCGAGCGCTGGTCTGGGTGCATCGCCTCGCGGGAGAAGCTCTCTCCCCTCGCCGCCTGCTGGTACACGGAGGTCGGGCCCCTCAACCAGTGGATCCACGTCTGGCCCTACGCCGACCTGAACGAGCGGGCCCGCATTCGCCAGGAGGCGATGAAGCTCCCGGACTGGCCGCCCAAGACCCGCGAGTGGGTGGTGAACCAGGAGAGCCGGGTGGTGATCCCCGCTCCCTTCTCCCCCATGCGCTAGGGACGGCTTTCGGGGGCCGACCTAGGGCGAGGGGGCCGCTCTCTGGGCCCGCAAAAACGGAAAGGGGGGAGGCCCCGCCGGGCCTCCCCCCTTCCGCTTCGGCCCGCCTCAGCGCCTTCGGCCCAGGATGCGAAGCAGCAT
>JBHIBR010000280.1:0-3129 GCA_046759145.1 Nitrospinota bacterium
TACCCCGTTCGGTTTGGGGATGGCAAAGGGGAGGTACCGCCATGAAACGGTATCTGACGTGTTCTTTTGCGGTGCTATTCGGCTTGTGCCTTTTCCCTGTGCAAGGGGCGGCCCACCCGCCCGGCTCCCAGTCGAAGGGGGAGATGGCCCTCGCCGCGCGCCAGCTCGCCGCCATTCGCAAGGCGACGGCAAAATACCTCGACGTCAATCAGGCCAGGGCTGACGGTTACAAGATGGTGTCGGCCATGGTACCCAACATGGGCTACCACTTTCGCAATCCGACTATTCGGGGCTTCGCGATCGACAAGCCGAACCTCCTGCTCTACGTGAAGAACGACGAAGGACGCTTTGAGCTCGTCGCGGTTGAATGGGCTTTTCCGGTGGGGAAACGCCCCAAGAGGGTCCCCTTTCAGAACCCTCAGTGGGCAGTGCACGGTGCGGCCTGCCACTTCCGCGATGGTAGCGAGATCCAAATGAACTCACCGAAAGGCTGCCCGAAGAGAAATCCCAAGACGGGAGCCCCCTTCGCGTTCTGGCACCCGCCCCTTGACACCCTTCACGTGTGGGCCTGGTACCCGAACCCGGAGGGCCTATTCCGGGCGAGGAACCCTATGCTCGCACCCTTTAACGATAACTGAGTGACACCGACAAGTCGCGGCGTTCCAGGACGGAAGAGGAGGATGTACCCCGTGGGGGGGATCGGCCGCGCCTATTTTGTGCCCCACGCTATGATTGCCTACGCGGGCGAACGGGAGGAGGGGCTCTATGGCGCCACGACGGCCGCTCTCCGCGAGGCGGCCAGGACCATCGCGGCGGAGCGGCCCGACGTGCTGGTCCTCGCCACTCCTCACTGGCCTCCCCCCGAGGCTCCTGAGAACCCCCCCGCCTTCCGCATCGATGCCCGCGACCGTCTCACCGGCACCTACCGGGAATTCCTGCCTCACGTCCAAGCGGCGCTTCCACCTGCCCACAGGCGGATATTCGACCCCGTCGATTTCGACTACCCAGGCGACCCGGAGCTGGCAGAGACGGCCTTCAATGTGGCCCGCTCAGCGGGTCTCCCGGTCGAGCTCGCGCGTGATGGAAGCCCAATGGATCACGGCTCTTTAGTCCCCCTCCTGTATCTGCACGGAGAGGCCGATCTCCGCGTCCTCAGGGTGTCGGTGGTGGAGGGGCTCCCGGACGAGAGCTACCGCTGGGGGGATTCCATCTCGACAGCTACTCACCGCCTTGGCCGCAGGGCGGTCTTCGTTGCGAGCGGCACTCTCTCCCACCCACTTCATGTTTGACTCGCCGACCGCCCTCTGGCCCCCGGGGGAGAGGTGGGACAGGCGCATCCTCGAAATCCTCACAGGCGGACGGCCCGAAGGGGTGATGGACTTGACGGAGGCCGAGCTGGTGGAAGGTGGGCTCGAAGAAGGGGGCCTTCACGCCCTTTACACCCTCCTGGGCGCCGTGGGAAAGGGGGCGTTGGTGCGCATCCTTTCCTACGAGGGAATCGTGGGCGTCGGCTCCGCCGTCGTGGGCTTTGAGCTGAGGCCAGCCGGGTGAGAGCAGGGAGGCGGGCACCTCGCGGTTCCTGACGGTAATCGTGACTGTCTCACGAGGAAGCGAAACAGATATTCCCCTCCAGAGTGTATTCGACTGGATTCGCGCCGCGAACCGGATCGGGAATCTAGGAAATACTGGATTCGAACGCCCCCCAGGCCGCCGCCACAGCGCAGCTGGTGCGCGGGGCCCCTTCCCTTCAACAGGAAGCCCCTATTCGAAGATCTTCGGCACCTTGAAGTGGCCGCGGGAGACCTCGGGGGCGATCTCCTCGATGGAGATGGCGGAGGGGGGGTTGGTGACCTCGTCCTCGCGGAAGACGTTGTGGATGTCCAGCACGTGGGAGGTGGGGGGGACGTCCTCGGTGTCCAGCTCGTTGAGCTTGGCGATGTAATCGAGGATGCTCGCAAGCTGGCGGGTGTACTTCTCTACATCCACCTCCGAGAGGCCCAGCCGCGCCAGCTCGGCCACGTGCTCCACATCCTCCCGCCTGATGGGCATGGTTTCCTCCTTTAGGTTACCTCCACCTTTTATAGGGGGCCTCCCCGTGCGGGTCAACTCCCGCGGCGCGGCACTACGCTTACGCCCCCCGCAGCGGGCCTGAGGAAGTGGCCCCCCGGGTAGCACCCCTTGGGGACGGTCAGGTTGGCCTGGACCCAGCAGCCGGGGCCCAGCAACGTGCCCGGAGCGGTCACCGCGTTGCAGCCGATCTCGGTGTCGTCGCCCACGATGGCGCCGAGCTTCAGCAGGCCGGTGTCCAGCAACTGCCCCTCCACCCGTACGCAGATGGTGACGGCCGCCCCCCCCGATTTCTCTTCCGGGGTGCGGAGCTGGAGGTTGGCGAGCTTGGTGCCCGCGCCCAGGTTGGCGTTCTCGCCGAGCAGGCTGTCCCCCACGTAGGCGAAGTGGCCCGCCTCGGCGTGGCGCATGAAGAGGGAGTTCTTGACTTCGGTCGCATGGCCCACCACGGCGTCCGGGCCGATGAAGGCGTCGCCCCGGACGTAGGCCCCGTGGCGCAGCTCCGCTCCGGCGCAGATGTAGCAATTGGCCTTGACCACCACGCCCGGCTCGAGGCGCACCCCGCGCTCGATGACGATGCCCTGCTGGGGCAGGCGAAGGTCGCGCTCCGCCTCGAAGAGGCCCACCGTCGCCAGGAGTCCCCGCTCCAACCGCAACGCCTCCACTTCCCTCTCTTCCACATCCCAGGAGGGGGGGACGACCCCCACGCGGACGCGCACCCACTCCGCGAGCCGCCCCACCGCTTGCCACACGTGGGCCGCCCCTTCGAATAGGTCGCCGAAGGACTCCAGAGAGCGGAAGTAGCGCTCGGGCTCGGTCACCCCAGATCCTTCCCCCCGATGAGCCAGCGGCCGAGGGCGGTGGGGATAAGCCCCTCCTCCCCCTCGGCGAGGAGGCCGCCGCGGAGCATCTCCCGGCGAAGCCTCGGCCAGTTTACTATGTGGACCACGAGGGACATCAATTCCTCCTCCACCGCCGGGCTCTGGGCGAGGCGGGAGAGGACCCTCCTCTCGGCCTGGGCGTAAGGATGCCCCGGGTCCTTGAGGTTGGAGAGCACGAGGC
>JBHIBR010000281.1:0-3129 GCA_046759145.1 Nitrospinota bacterium
TCCTCGGCGGTAACCGTGATTGTAGTCTCCGCTTGCGGCCGTACCTCGGCCCGCTGGTCCAGGAATCCTTCTTCTATGGTTGGGCCCATCCAGATCCGCGAATGGACCGGCTCCAGCGGAGGGTGAGTCGCGCCGTGGAGGAGGAGGCCGAGACCCGGGACGATCCGTGGATCACCTTCCATCGGATCAAGGCGCTCGCGTGGGCGGCTCATGGAGCCGCGATGCCGGCCACGGCTGACGTGACCGCGGGGCGAGGGCCCAAGCGCGCTCCGCGTTTGACCGAACCATGGTTCTGCTGAGCGGAGCCAACCGAGGGCCAGTTCGGCCCTCTGGACCCTCATGTATAAGGAGGACAACGATGGCTGAAGGTAAGGAGCTCGAGCTCAAGGAGAAGATAGAGAAGCTCTTCGACGAGTCGATCAACCCGGCCGTGGCAATGCACGGGGGGTATGTGGAGCTCTTGGACGTGAAGGACCAGACGGTGTTCGTCAGGATGGCCGGAGGCTGCCAGGGATGCGGAATGGCCGACGTGACGCTCAAGCAGGGGATCGAACGGTTGATCTTCGAAGAGGTCCCCGAGGTCACCGAGGTGCTTGACGTCACCGATCACGCCACCGGCAACAACCCCTACTACACGCCCGGCAAGATGTAGGAGCACCCCTCGGCCACTCCTACTGATCCCGACTACCACCTCCCGGATGGAGGCGTTCCTCCGGGCGGCCGAGGCGCCGGGGGTTACCTCGGTCGCTCACACGCCTGGAGGAGGCGGTCTGCGAGGTCGAGCAGGCGCCCCGTCTCCCGGATTCTCTCCACCCAGCGGCGTGGGACTCCCGAGTGCCCGACTCGACTTCCCATGACCGCTCCAGCCACCGCCCCGTTGGTGTCGGTGTCCCCGCCGGCGAGGAGGGCCTCTGCCAGCAGGGCGGTCTGTGCCAGATCGTCATCCCAAGGGCGGCTGCGCTCGGCGACGTCCACTTCTCTCACTCCGTTGGGGAACCTCCCCTCGATCATCCTTCGGGTCCATCCCTCGAGGCCGAGCCCCAGCGCGTTGCCGGCCGCCACGCCCAGGATCACACCGCGGTAGCGGTCCCTCATCGTCGCCCAGTCGGTGGCACCGGTCGCCCTGGGCCGGTCGAGGAGCCGCTTCAGACCTTCGATTTCCATGTGAGCCGTGCCCCCATCAGAGGGCGTTCTCTGCCCGCGCGCAACTCCCCGAGTTACTTACCGTAATATGGCCCTTGGGGGCGGCTGGGGGTCCCCCGCAGTCGAGCGCCTTCGGGCCTGGGTCTCGTCTGACCACGCACAGGACCCCCCCTCCCTACCGAGAGGGCTGGGCATTTTTCAGCCAGCGACTTCGCCTAATCAGGGTACTCCCTCTTGATCGGTCACAAATGCCCCGATAGTTCCTATTAGGGACCTGGCGGCCGCGACAGGCGAAAGCGGCCCTGGGGCAGGGCTGTCCGGACAGCCTTGAAACCGGGGGCCACGAGCCTGCAGGCGATGTCCGGCTGCCACAACCCAGCAAGGTCAAACTCGAAGGGAGAGCGAAAATGATGGCGGCAAGACGACAGATGCTCTGGCTTTTCCCCCTGCTAGCGGTGGCTCTGTTCCTTGCGGGTTGCCCCAAGGCGCCTAGCACGACTCAGACCGGGGCAATCGCGCCGATAGCGCCGGGTCGGGGCGAGTGGGCCCCGATGGCTTCTGCTCGAGGTGGCTCCGCCTCCGCGTCCACAGTCCCGGTGCCTTACGGAGCCCCGGCGGGAGCGTCGGCATTCAAAGACTTCGCGGCTAGAGGGGCGCTTCAGGACATTCACTTCGGCTTCGACCGGTACAAGATTCGCCCAGCCGATGCTGTCATCCTGGACAAAAACGCCCGCTGGCTCCGGGACAACCCGGACTCCGTCGTCCTGATCGAGGGGCACGCCGATGAGCGTGGGACCAACGAGTACAACCTGGCCCTTGGCGAGCGCCGGGCCAAGGCAACGATGGACTATCTAATCGCCCAGGGGCTCGAGCCCAGCCGGTTCATCACCCTGAGCTATGGCGAGGAAAATCCGGTCTGCATAGAGAAAACCGAAGGGTGCTGGGGTGAGAATCGCCGCGCGGGCTTCCTTGTGAAGCGCTCGTAAGGCGAACAGCTCTTTGAGCGTGGGGTTCCTGGAGGCCCTCACCCTGGGCTCTCCAGGAGCCCCGGCTCTTTCCTCGTTGCCTGACGTTGGGGCGTGAGCACAACCCCCGGCGGGCACTGACTCGTACCCCCCCCAAACATCCCCTGTTCTGTTTCCCCGGCCCCCGGGACCAGTCCGCCAAGTCAAGTAACTCATGGCGGCACCTCGGCAAACAGTTTATATTCCTTCTCTAAAGGAGGAGCGATCATGGCCGAACTGATCCACGTCTCCCGGGTGAAGATCCTCAAGGACAAGGGGCCCGTGCGCCGGGCCTACATCGAGAGCTTTTCCGAGCCGGTGCGGTACGGGCTCCACGGAGGGATCAAGAAGTTTTACGGGGTGGAGCCGGAGGAGGAGCTGCCCGCCACCCTGGACCACGTCGTCGCCGCGGTGGCGGGGTGAATGACCGGGACGCTAGCGGGGGCGCTAGCGGCGCGGAAGATCCCGAGCTACCCGGATCGGCTGTCCTCGGACGTCGAGGGAATCATCGAGAACGTGGACGGCAACCCTTTGATCACAAAGATCAAGGTGCACTACAGGGTCAAGGTCCCCAAGGGCAAGCGCGAGGAGGCCCAGCGGGCCATCGAAGTTCACGAGAAGGGCTGCCCCGCGGCCCAGTCCGTAAAGCGTGGCATCGCCATCGAGTGGGACGGTGAGGTAGAGGAGGACTAAATAGGGCCCCAGGATTTGGAGTGATCTCGGGACAAAGATGCCAACACGCCGCCCCATGGCAACGCCGGGCCCTGCATGTGCCGGGGATGCCCTCCCGAGCGACATGCCGACGAGCCGTAGCGGGCCCCGAAGCGCAGGACGCCGCAGCGCTCCGAGCGGCCCAACAGCGTTGGGCCGCGAGGACTACCCCCCGCCTCGGGGGGATGGGGGGGCCAGCGGAGGCGTCCGAGCGAGGGAGGCCCGTCGAGGCGAGGAGGCCCGAGCGCGGGAGGGCGCCCCGGCGCATGCC
>JBHIBR010000282.1:0-3118 GCA_046759145.1 Nitrospinota bacterium
GGGCGGCCGGTTCATGGCCTGAGGGCCACCCCCTCCCTTGCGCCCGCGGCGAGCACCTGACCCTGCGAGCCTGCTCCAGGAGGGCCTCCGGCGGCTCGGCCTTCGGGCCGATGTGGGGCAGCTCTCCTCCCTCCTCCTCTACGCGGCGGAGCTTGACCGCTGGAACGCAGCCCACAACCTGGTCGGAAGGCGCGGGGAGGTGGCGATTCTGCGCGACCTGGTCCTGGGCTCAGCCGAGTTCCTCCGGGCCCGGGCCCTCGCGGAGGCCGGGGCTGCCTTCCGCCTCCTCGACTTCGGCTCGGGCGCGGGCCTGCCCGGGGTCATCCTGAAAATCCTCCGCCCCCACTGGCGGGTTGACCTCCTGGAGGCGCGGCAGAAGCGCGCCGCCTTCCTCAAGCACATCTCCCGAAAACTCAACCTTGAGGGCCTCTCAGCCTTGGCAATAAGAGGGGAAGCGCTGGCGCAAGACCCCCAGCATCGAGGCCGCTACGACGCCATCACAGCCCGTGCGGCCGGACCCCCGGAGCGCGTCGCCCCGCAAGTCCTGCCTTTCCTCGCCCCGGGCGGCGCGCTCATCATCCGTAGACCCTGGCCCGCTGCCAGGGATGCCCTGCGGGAGCCGAGCCCGCTCGGCCCCGGCTGGAGCCTGGCCGAGAGCTTCCGCCTCAAGACATCGCCCCGAGGGGGGATCTGGGTGATTCGACTCTCTGCCCTTTAGCAGCCAGCGCGTCAGAGGCCAATTGGCGCCCGTTGCGAATCCGAAGAACGAGGGATTGAGTTTTTAAATTCTTTTTGCTCAAAATTTCACTTGCGGGCACGGAAATTGCGTTATATAATTAACATGGGGCGTGTATTGAATCCCTTGTGGCTGCCGCGGCTGCGGGAAGTTGAGAGGTTATGCGCTTGCAACAACATCCGCAAAGCCTCTCGCGCACTGGCGCAGCTCTTCAACGAGGCGCTTAAGCCAAGCGGCCTGCGGGCGACGCAATTTGCTCTCCTTGTGGCAATCGCCACGACTGGCGCAGCGAGCCTTACTCATCTGGGGCAGCGGCTGGTCATGGACCGAACGACGTTGACACGGAGCCTCAAGCCGCTCGAAAAGCGGGGCCTGGTCGCCATCGCGACGGGCGAGGACCGGCGCACGCGCGCTGTGACCCTGACGGCACGGGGCCGCGAAGCGCTTGCGAGAGCGCTTCCACTGTGGGAGAGGGCGCAAGCCCGCGTGGTCCGAGGATTGGGGCAAAAGCGGTGGAGGGCCCTTCTGGCCAGTTCGTCGGCGGCGGTAGAGCTGACACGCCGGGCTTAATTTTTTTGGGGCGATGGGTGTATATGCACGCCACATTCGGTTTTTGTTCGCTCCAACCATGAACTACAGGCTAGGTGGTCGAGCCGCCGCGCCCGGAGGCGCGCCTGCTCCAAAGAAGTCGGGGGGGGGAAGTCAAAAATGCTAACATTAACAAACCCAGAGCGCGAGTTCCGGAAGTTCATTGGCGAAGACGGCGAGGAAGCACGTCTGGTCTATGCCCTTGGCGCCGCAATGGCGTTTAAGGCGGCGGCCGAATACATTGCTGAGGAAAAATCAGTCGAGGATGCCCAGACTCGTCTTATGATTCTGGCGCACGCCGGTTTTCAGCTCATTGACTCTTACGAAAAGGAAATGGGAGGAATGAAGGACACGACTGCGAAGTGAGTAAGAGAAAAACCACGGCTTGGTTTGTGTCCGCTGCTTCTGCTGGGATCAGCCTGCCGGCTGGCGCACACCCGCCGGAGGGGGCATGTCCCGGCGGAGCTCAATCCCCCAGCGGCCCGACCGGGGATGAAGAAGCCCCCGCCGGGTTGGCCGGGCTCGTTCCACGTGGAACAACGCAGGCGAGCGCTGATTTCTTCTGTTCCACGTGAAACACCCCTTGTGCGCCGTTGGCTGCTGTGATAGTCTGCCATCTATCCTACCGCCCGAGCCTCCGCCCCGGGGGTTTTCCTCTTCCATGGCGCGCGTTCTCGCCATCGCCAACCAGAAGGGCGGCGTGGGCAAGACGACAACCGCGGTGAACCTCGCCGCCGCGCTTGCGGTGGCCGAGCGACGGGTGCTGCTCGTGGACCTCGACCCCCAGGCGAACGCGGGAAGCGGCCTCGGGGTGCGTGGGGGGGAGCCGCTACTTTACCGCGCCCTGGTGGGCCTGGATGGCTCCCCGGGCGCGGAGGGCGAGGAGCGGACCCTCGAAGTCAGGCACACCGAGCTCCCCTCCCTCCACCTCCTCCCCTCTCACCGGGACCTGGTGGGGGCGGAGTTGGAGCTGGCCAGCCTCGCGGGGAGGGAGCGGCGGCTTGCGGGGCTTCTGGCGCCGTTCCGTTCCCGCTACGACTACATCCTGATCGACTGCCCCCCCTCGCTGGGCCTCCTGACCCTCAGCGCCCTCGCCGCAGCCGATGGCCTTCTCGTTCCCCTCCAGGCTGAGTACTATGCCCTGGAGGGCCTGAACGCGCTGCTCTCCACCCTCCGGAGGGTGCAGGAGGGGGTGAACCCGGGGCTCGTCCTCGCCGGGGTGCTGATCACCATGCACGACGCCCGCACCAACCTCTGCCGCCAGGCGGAGGCGGAGCTCAGGGCGCATTTCGGCTCTAGGGTGTTCGATGTTGTGATCCCCCGGAACGTGCGGCTGGGCGAGGCGCCCAGCCACGGAAAGCCCGCCATCCTCTACGACATCGCTTCGCCGGGGGCCCGGGCCTACCTGGCGCTCGCACGCGAGCTGTTGGCACGGGAGGGTCAGCGGGTGGGGGAAGAGAGCGAAGGGTCTCCGGGAATTCGGGATCGGGGGAAAAGGGTCGTCGCCGATTGCTGATGGATGCGAAGCTTGGAGGCTCCCCATGGAGATGAAGCGAAAGGCGTTGGGAAGAGGGCTCGACGCCCTCCTGGACCCTGAAGAGGAAAAAGCTGAGCGAGCACCCTCTCTCCTCTGGCTCCCCCCGGAGGTGATCCGCAGCGGGGAGCACCAGCCCCGTCGGCGCTTCGAGGAAGAGGGAATGGAGGAGCTCGCCGCCTCCATCCGCGCCCGCGGGGTTCTCCAGCCCCTCCTGGTGCGGCGCCACCCCCTGGGTGGCTACGAGCTCGTGGCGGGGG
>JBHIBR010000283.1:0-3112 GCA_046759145.1 Nitrospinota bacterium
CCCCCCTCCCCCGACCCCGGGCCCGGGCGGCCGTGAGGAAAAAGGGCACATCCGCCCCCAAGCGACGGGCCAGGGCGATGAGCTCCTCCCGGCGCAGCCCCGCCCCCCACAAGTGGTTGAGCCCCCAGAGGGCGAGCGCCGCGTTTCCGCTCCCACCGCCCAGCCCCGCCCCTACAGGGATGGACTTCTCGATGCAGATCGAGGCCCCTCCCCGCAGCCCCGCCTCGCGGCGCAGCAACTCCGCCGCCCTGTAGACCAAGTTGTCAGGTCCCGGAGGCACGTCGGGGTGGTCGCAGCGGACGTTCAGCCCCCGGCGCCGCGGCCGGATGCAGAGACGGTCCCAGAGGTCCACCATCTGGAGGACGGTGTCCACCTCGTGATAACCGTCCGTGCGGAGGCCGAGCACCCGGAGGCCCAGGTTGACCTTGGCGGGGGAGCGAAGGAGGAGCTCTCCGCTCACAGCGCTCCAGCGGCATCGAGCGGGAGGCGCTCCACGCCCGCGGGGGGGCTCAGGGCGAACACCCCTTGGGAGAGGGGCGAGTTCACCCGGAGGCTCGAGGCGAGGTAGCGAAGGCGGAGGCTCCGCTCCCCGGCCCCAAGCTCCACCTCGATGGTGCCGGGCACCGAGACGCCCCCGATGGCCAGGAACTTCCCGTAGCGGACCTCCACCCCGCCCGCGCCCCCGATCCGGGCGCGCCGGGGGCGGAAGCTCCGGCCCGCCAGCCAGACCTGCTGCGGGGGTCGGGAGCCGGTTCCGGGCACCTCCAGGTGCCACTCGTCCCCCAGGGATTCCACCTCCAGGGGGCTGCTCCCCTCCCGGCCCAGCAGGGGAAGGGCTCCCCGGAGCACCGCGCTCACCTCCTCGGCCGAGAGGGGCACTCCGAGCCACCGGGCCATGGCCCCTCGGGCGGCCCGCCCCCAGTAGAGGCGTCCCCTCCCGGGCAGGTAGACCTGGAGCCTCCCCCTGTGGGCCGCCACGAGGAGGGCGGGGCGTCCGAAGAAGTCCAGCACCTCGATCCGGAAGGATCCCTCCCGGGCGAGCACCACCACCGCCCGGCCGTTGTACTGCTCGAGCTCCCCTTGCAGGGCAAGTTCGGCAAGGCCCTGGAGGTTTTCGACGGCGCGCTCACGCGCCTCGAGCGCGACCCTGAGACGGGAGAGCTCCGAGGGCGTGGCGGGCCTCCCGGCGGGGGGAGGCTCCAGCGCGGCGCAGCTGGCGAGGGCGGCGGCGAAGGCGGCTGCTCCCAGGAGGGCCCCAAGGGCCCGGAAGCTCATAACTTTTTCGCCCCCTTAGTGGGCGGCCTGGGCTCCGCCAGGTGGCGGTAGCGCTCGATCTTTTCCTTCACCTTGGCGTTGGAGGGGTCCAGCTTGTAGGACTTGCGCCAGGCTTCCAGGGCGGGCTTGTAGCGCCTGAGCGCGAAGTGGGCGTCGCCCAGGTGGTCCTGAATGACGGGGTCGTCGGGGATCACGAGGGCGGCCTTCTTGAGCTTCTCCAGGGCCTCGGCGTAACGGCCCATTTTGTAGTAGGCCCAGCCCAGGCTGTCGATGTAAGCGCCGTTGTTGGGGTCGATGGCGAGGGCCCTCTGGACGGCCTTCACCGCCTCCTCGAGGCGAACCCCCCGCTCGGCCCACATGTAGCCCAGGAGGTTGTGGGCGTTGGCATTGCGAGGGTTGCGCTTGAGGGTCGCCTCCATCTCCCGCTCCACATCCTCCCAGCGCTTGAGCTCGTAGTAGGCCACCCCCAGCTGGAAGTGGAAGCGCTCGTCCTTGGGGGCGAGGGCGACGGCCCGCTGGAGGTGGGGGACGGATTCCTCGTGTTTTTTCTGCTGGGAGAGGAAATAGCCGTAGAGGAACGGCACGCGGGCGTCTTTGGGATGGGCCTTCGCCGCCTCCTCGAGTTCCGCGTAGGCCTGCTCGAATTCCTTCGCCTTGACATAGAGGCGGCTCAGCTCCAGGCGGCCCTCCAGGTCGCGCGGGACGATGCGGATGAGGGTGCGCAGCTCCTCGCGCGCCTCCTGGTCGCGCCCCATCTGCTCGTAGATGCGCGCCACGAAGCGCCGCACGGCGGCGTCCTTGGGCTCGCGGGCGAGGACGAAGCGGAACTCCTCGAGGGCGCGGTCGTAGTTCCTCTGGTCGTATTCGATGAAGCCGATGGTCCGATGGAGGGCCACGTTCTCGGGCTCATCCCGGCTCAGGGTCTCGAACTCGCGGAGGGCGCCCTTGTAGTCCTCCTTCCGGATCAAGAGCCGGCCCAGACGCCTGCGCGCCGCTTTGTCCTTGGAGTCGATCTGGAGGATGCGCCGGTAGGTGCGGATGGCCTCGTCCGTCTCGCGCCGCATCTCGTAGAGCTGGGCGAGCATCCGCAGGCCCCGCGTGAAGCGGGGCTGGAGCTCCGCCAGCCGCGTCAGGTGCTTCTTCGCATCGTCGAACTGTCGCAGGCGGATGTAGACCTGGCCCAGGTAGAAGTGGCCGAGGGCCTCCCGCGGGTCCTCCGCCACCAGGTGGCGCAACACCTCGGCCGAGTCCTTCCACCGGCTCATCTCGGCGTAGATCGTCCCCAGGAACAGCATCGCCTTCTTGTGCTTGGGTTCCAGCTCCAACACCCGCCGGTAGGAGGCGATGGCCTTCTTGTGGCGGCCCTGGCTGGAGTAGATGCCCCCCAGAAGCATGTGGGCCTTCACCGAATTGGGCTCGAGGGCCAGCGCCTGTTCGGCTTCGGCGAGGGCCTCCTCCATGCGGCCCCTGCGCAGGTAGAGGGCCGCGAGGTTCGTCCGCAGGGTGGAGGAGCGGGGGTCGTGGCGGATGGCCTCCCGGTAGGCCCGGATGGCCTCTTCGCCCTTGTTCTGGAGCTGTAGGAGGTAGGCCCGCAGGAAATGGTAGTAGGAGTCCGCGTTGCCCGTGTCCTCGGGCTCCGGGGGGGCAGCGGCCAGCCCCGGCGCGACCTTCCCGGCGGGGGCGGGGGCGGGGTTGGCCAGGGACTCCGGCATGCCGGCGCAGCCGATGAGGAAGAAGCCCACTCCGAGGGCCGTCAAGAGGGGCTTCCAGCAGGGTTGCCTCATGAGCGGATGACCCCCCTGGCCAGAGCCTTCGAGAGAAATGAGGCGAGCCGCTC
>JBHIBR010000284.1:0-3105 GCA_046759145.1 Nitrospinota bacterium
GCAGGGTCCGAGCGGTCACCCGGCTCAGGACGAAGCCCTCCTGGGCAAAGCTCTCGATGAGGGCATCCGCGGACGCGACCTCCCGCGCGCGGGCTCTTGGCTCTATCCTGTGCCTCCACTCCGGCACGTGCCCAAATCAAATTAGCTAATTCCCGCTCGCTGCGGCTGCAAGGAGAGCGACGCGGGGGAAGCGATTCTGCTCTCTCGTCTATACGCCGCCCTGAGCGGAGCGAATATCATTCTGAACGCAGCGAAGAATCTCCGCCCGTTCTCCGCTCTCCCCCAGCCGGCAGGATGCCGGCGCTACGGGGCGACTTCCGTAGCGCCGCCGTCCCGGCGGCCGAGGCCCGAGACCCTTCGCTCGGCTCGACTGAGCCCTCGGCCTGAGCTCGGGCCGAAGGCTCGCCGAAGTCTGAGCTCGCCGAAGTCCGCTCAGGGTGACATCCAAAAAGAAAAGCCCCCCGGATGAGCCGGGGGGCCTGGGCGGAGGGGGTGAGGCGCTAGACCTTCACCGCCTCCTGACGGGTGGTGAAGCGCCCCTCGAGCTCGGCCAGCCTCTCCACCACGCCCGTGTACTCCAGCTCGTCCATCCCCAGCATGGCGGGGCCCGAGAAGCCCTGGCGGCGGATGTCGATGGACTTTCGGGAGACGTTCTCCCGGACGTGGTCCCAGAAGGGGTGGTCGAAGGCGTCGGCGGGCTCGGTGAGGCGCCCGTCGTGGACGCAGAAGGCAAGGCAGCTCACGCCCGGGGGGCCGTCGAAGAAGCTCATGGGGCTGCCGTACTTGACGGGCATGAGGGGCATGTTGTGGCTCCCCCGCATGCAGCCCGCCACATAGTGGCCGATGGAGAAGGCGGCCAGGATCTCCCCCGTCGCCGGGAACTGGCTCTGGGAGCGGACGAGCATGACGGGGTCGTCCTTGCCGGTGTAAGTGCCCGCGATGTTGTGGAGCCGCGAGGTGCTGACCACGGCGGCGATCTGGCCGTCCCCCCGCGCGTGGATGCTCTCCACCACGTAGCGCCCGGTGTCCCGAAGGAGGGTGGCCATGTCGTAGAGGTCCTCGGGGGCGTCCAGCTCGATCACCCGGTCGGCCTCGGTGTGGGACACATCCATGATGGTGAAGTGGAAGCCCTTCTTCATCCGGGTGCTGAGCATCAGTCCCGGACACCACATGGGGTCGCAGAAGGAGAGGTAGAGGGGGAGGCTGTAGGCGCCCGGGTCGGTCTTGTCCGCCTGGAAGAAGAGGAAGGGCTCGTTGGGCCGCTCCTTGAAGCTCATCTCGGCCACGGCCGGGCCCATGCCCCGCACGTTCCCCGAGAAGGCGTCCTTCAGGAGGTCCTGGCCCGCACCGTAGAGACCCTGCTCCTTGGCCACGCGGGTGCCCTCGACGAAGGCATCCCAACCCAGCTTGTGGATGGCTTCGCTGTTGGCACCTTGGGTGTGGGTCGCGAGGATGGCGATGTCATCCCCCGTGGCGCCCACGAAAGAGTCGATGAGGAGCTCCTTGCCCTTATCCCGGACGTACTCGCGGACGGCGCCCATGAGGCGCTCGCTCGGTTTTATGTGGCCGCCGACGCTGCCTACGTCCGCCTTGAGGACGCTGATGGTGATCTCCATGACCACTCCTCCTTCAAGAAGATGGCAAAAACGGCACCGCCGCTTGGGCATCCCACACGGCCGGGTGGGATTTGCCCCTGAGGCCAGCCACTACGATCTTTTCGCTCGCGAAGCCCGGGGGCTGCCCCCGCCCCCCCCGCGCAGATACCGACGGCGGTAAACTCACGGTGTATTCTCGCTGAAAAGGCCCCCTCCGTCAACTCGCCCGGATGAGGGGCAAAAGGCTCAGCAGATCTCCAGTGAATGAGGCGCACATGCCCCAGGCGCCCCTTCCCCCCAGGGGCGAAGCCGACTACCCTTCGGAGGAGCGCCAGCGCCCGGTCGCAGGTGAAGGTCCGGGAGATTCATACGTGGCGGAGGAGCGGGCCAAGCCCCCGCCCCGCCACCTGACCATTAGGATCCACCCCATGCCCTCCTCCACCCCTCCCCCGCGCCCCTACCTTTGGCTCGCGGGCATCTGCGCCGCCCGTGTGCTTTTCAACACTGTCAACTTCAACTACCCCGCCGCCATCCCCATCCTCCAGCCCGAGTGGGGCATGACGGCCACCCAGGCGGGCCTCATCCTCTCCGCCTTCGAGGTGGGCTACCTCCTCTCGCTTGTGGGGGTGAGCTACCTGAGCGATTGGATGAGCGCCCGGCGCGTGTTCCTGGGCTCCTGCCTGGGCGGAGCCTTCACCGCCATGCTCTTCGCCGCCTTCGCCCGGAGCTTCGAGAGCGCCCTCCTCCTCCGCTTCCTCAATGCCCTCTTCCTGGGGGGCGCCTACACGCCCGTCCTGAAACTCATCGCCGAGGCCTTCGAGAGCCGCGCCCGGGGCAGGGCCATGGGCTTCTTCATCGCCTCCGCCGCGGTGGGAAACGCCCTCTCGCTATCGGCGGCGGGGGTGCTCATCGCCGGGTGGGGCTACCGGGCTGCCTTCTGGGCCACCTCCCTCGGGCCCCTTCTGGGATGGGCCATCTCCTGGTGGGCCCTCCGCGGGAGCACCCTGGGGGCCCCTTCGCCCTCCCCACGGGGGCGGACGCTGCTCGCCCTCACCAACAAGCCCGCCATGCTGCTGCTCGCGGGCTACACCGTCCACGCCTGGGAGCTCATGGGCATGCGCTATTGGACCCCGGCCTTCATCACGGCCGCAGTGGCCCTCGGGGGAGTGGAGCTGGCGGGGGCGACGGGGGTGGGCGCCAACCTCTCCGCCCTCTTCCTCCTGGCGGGCGTGGCGGGGACGGCTGTGGCGGGGTTTGCGAGCGACCTCCTCGGCCGCACCGTGGTGATCGCGGCCATGATGGTTATAAGCGCCCTCTGCTCCTTCGTCTTCGGCTGGGCAGTAACTCTGCCCTTCTGGGTGCTGGTGGGGCTGGGGTGCGTCTACGGCTTCGCCGTCATCGCCGACTCGCCCGTATATTCCACCGGCTTCACCGAGGTGGTCCCTCCCCACTACCTGGGGGCAGCCCTGGGCCTCCGTTCCCTGGCGGGCTTCGGGGCAGGGGCCATCTC
>JBHIBR010000285.1:0-3101 GCA_046759145.1 Nitrospinota bacterium
CCAAGGGCCCGGGCCACCGACTCCTGCCGCGTAGCGCCCCCCGCCACCGCCTTGAGCGGTTTTCCGCCGGCGGCCCCCTTCAGCCGCTTCCGCCAGCGGGCGAGTTCCCCGCGGGGGAGCGCCACCACGACCCCCCCCACCGAGGGCGCCGCCGCCACCGAGCTGAGGGTGCGAAGGAGGAGGGGCTCGCCGCCCAGTTCCGCAAACTGCTTGCGGGGGACCCCAGCGCGCCTGCGCGCTGGGGTCCCCGGGCGGCCGGGCCCGCCGGTGCCGCCGAACCGCTCCCCCTCGCCCGCCGCAGCCACCAGGGCCCAGGCGGGGCGCCCCACGCGGCCTGCCGCTTGGGGACCCCGGGCGGAGGCCCCCAGCGCGCCTGCGCGCTGGGGACCCCGGGCGGGGCGCCCCGGTCCACGGCTTCGCGATCTGCTAGTCCCCGTTTTTGGGCTCCGCCTCTTCCTTGAGCCGGGTGAAGATCATCCGGCCCGCCGTGGTCTGGAGCACGCTCGTGACCGCCACCTCCACCTGCCGGCCGATGAACTTCTTGGCGTGGTCCACCACCACCATGGTCCCGTCCTCGAGGTAGGCCACCCCCTGGCCGTACTCCTTGCCCTCCTTGAGGACGTACACGCTCAGTTCCTCGCCCGGGAGCACCACGGGCTTCATGGCGTTGGCGAGCCGGTTGATGTTGAGGACGGGGACCCCCTGGAGCTCGGCCACCTTGTTGAGGTTGAAGTCGTTGGTGACCACCTTCCCCCGGTAGTGCTTGGCGAGCGCAACGAGCTTTGCGTCCACCTCCCGGATGCGGGGGAAATCGAGGTCGGAGATCTCGACCCCCACAGAGTCATTCTTTTGCATCCGCTGGAGGATGTCCAGGCCCCGGCGGCCACGGTTGCGCTTCAGGGGGTCGGAGGAGTCGGCGATGTGCTGGAGCTCCTTGAGGACGAACTGGGGGATCATGAGGATGCCGTCCAGGAAGCCCCCCTCGCAGATGTCGGCGATGCGCCCGTCGATGACCACGCTGGTGTCGAGCACCTTCACCCAGCCCTCCTCGAGGGCCTCCTCCCGGGGCCGGGGGGCGAACCAACCGAGCTCTTCCTTCTTCGCCAGGCCCACCATCAACCCCAGATAGCCGAGCGCCAGGTGGAGGAGCAGGAGCAGAAGGGGTCGGGCGGCCCCCTCCTCGGGGAAGGCGGCGCTCGCGTAGCGGCCCGCCGCGGCCGCCGCCACGAGGCCCACCAGCAGCCCCAGGCCTCCCGCCACCACCGCGCGCAGGGAGGCCCGGGAGAGGCTGCGCTCGCACCACACCGCCACTCCCGCCAGCGAGAGGCCGAAGAGGGCACCCACCGCGGGGGCCCACTCCAGCCCGGTATACTGGCGACCGAGGCCGTAGCCGAGCAGCGCCCCCATCAGCAGGAGGGCGAGCCGGACGAAGATGATGCCCCTCTGCGGGGAAAGAGCGTCCCGTTTGCCGCCCGCCCGGGACGGGCGGCCAGCCTGTACGGATTCGGGGGGCATGAGGGATTTCCTCCGGAGGCCACCGGGCAGGCGGAGCTTCCCTCCCCTACGTCGCGGGTCCCCCGCAGAGTTCGGGGGCCCCGCCGGGGCACCCCAACGCGCGGACGCGTTGGGGACCCCCGCCGGGGGGTTCAGCGGGGCCCCTCTTCCTCGCGGTCGAAGGTGCCGCTCTTTCCCCCCGACTTCTTGAGCAGGCGGATGTCCGTGAGGGTCATCTCCCGGTCCACCGCCTTGCACATGTCGTAGATGGTGAGGGCAGCCACAGCCACAGCCGTCAGCGCCTCCATCTCCACTCCCGTCCGGTCCTGGGCGCGGACGCGGGCCTCCACGTCGAGGGACCGGCCGTCCTCGCCGGGGATGAAAGATAGATCGACCCCGGTGAGGCGGAGTGGGTGGCACATGGGGATGAGTTCCGCACAGCGCTTGGCGGCCTGGATTCCCGCGACCCGCGCCGTGCCCAACACGTCACCTTTCGGCACACCTTTGGAAGAAATAAGACGAAAAGTCTCCTCTCGCATGCGCACCCGGCCGCGCGCGACGGCCTCCCGCAGCGTCTCGTCCTTGGCGCCCACATCCACCATGCGGGCATGGCCCTCGGCGTCCAGGTGGCTGAGTTGGGCCTCCATGGGGCTACTCCTAAAAAGCCAAGAAAAATCAATAAGTAACAAATGACCCTCCTCGGGTCACAACCCCCCTCCCTTCTTCAACTAAAGTCTAAACCACAGGCCCCCAGCCCGTCAACGTTCGGATAGTATTAAATTTTGAGACCGTGCTAGAGTGGCGGGAGTTTGAGGCGGGCCTCCGGAACCACGTCATGATGCAGCGGATTAAACCGTTGATTTCAAAGGCTTTTTGTTGGATCACAGCATTTTTGGCTTGACATCCGCCGCAAGTGGGCCCATATTTAGAATTGGTCAGGGAGCTGGCGTAGGGGTCAGGGCTTCGGTCCTGGCTTCCGGTGACCGCCGGTTCTCTGGCTTCTTTTCATTTGTGGATCAGGCCGCCAAAGCCACTCGCTGCACTTTGGGAACTTGTCCGTTAGCGCCCCCTCAGATCCGGGGCAGGGTCACCCCCTTCTGGGCCTGGTACTTCCCCTTCTTGTCGGCGTAGGTGAAGCGGGGAGGCTCATCCCCCTCGAAGAAGAGCACCTGGGCGATGCCCTCGCCGGCGTAGATTTTTGCCGGGAGGGGAGTGGTGTTCGAGATCTCGAGGGTAGCATGACCCTCCCACTCAGGCTCGAAGGGGGTGACGTTGACGATGATGCCACAGCGGGCATAGGTGCTCTTTCCGACGCAGACGGTAAGGACGTTTCGGGGGATCCGGAAGTATTCCACCGTGCGGGCGAGGGCGAAGGAGTTGGGGGGGATGGTGCAGTGGGACCCGCGGATGATGACGAACGAGCGCTCGTCGAAATTCTTTGGGTCCACGACGGCCGTGTGGACGTTGGTGAAGACTCTGAATTCGTCCGAGATGCGGACGTCGTAGCCGTAGGAGGAGAGGCCGTAGGAGATGACCCCATCCCGGACCTGGGAGGGCTCGAAGGGCTCGATCATCCGGCACTCCCGCGCCATCCGCTCGATCCAGGC
>JBHIBR010000286.1:0-3101 GCA_046759145.1 Nitrospinota bacterium
GTGTTCGTCGCCCTCGACCTCTTCCTCTTCTACGTCTTCTGGGAGGCCATGCTCATCCCCATGTACCTCCTCATCGGGGTGTGGGGCAGCGAGGGGCGCATCTACGCGGCGGTCAAGTTCATCCTCTACACCATGGCGGGCAGCGTCCTCATGCTGGTGGCCATCCTGGTCCTCTACTTCGCCCACGCCGCCGAGACGGGGCGCGCCACCTTCGACCTTTTGGCCATCCTCCAGCGGCCCGTGGACCCCCGGCTCCAGCTCTGGCTCTTCCTCGCCTTCGGGGTCGCCTTCGCCATCAAGGTCCCGGTGTTCCCCTTCCACACCTGGCTCCCCGACGCGCACGTGGAGGCCCCCACCGCGGGGAGCGTCCTCCTGGCGGGGGTGCTCCTCAAGATGGGCACCTACGGGTTCGTCCGCTTCGCCATCCCCCTCTTCCCGACCGCGGCCCGCGAGCTCGCCCCCTGGCTGGCGGCGCTGGCCATCGTGGGCATCCTCTACGGGGCGCTGGTCGCCATGGTCCAGCCCGACCTGAAGAAGCTGGTGGCCTACAGCTCGGTGAGCCACCTGGGGTTCGTCATGCTGGGCCTGGTGGCCTTCAACGCCGAGGGGCTCCAGGGGGGGATCCTCCAGATGGTGAACCACGGCGTCTCGACCGGCGCCCTCTTCCTCATAGTCGGCATGATCTACGAGCGGCGCCACACCCGCGCCATCCGCGACTTCGGGGGCCTCGCCCGCGCCATGCCCCTCTACACGGGCTTCGTCGTCCTCACCGTCCTCTCCTCCATCGGCCTGCCGGGCCTGAACGGATTCGTGGGGGAGTTCACCATCCTGGTGGGCGCCTTCCGGGCGAGCTGGCTGTGGGCGGCCCTGGCGGCTGCGGGGGTGGTGCTGGCCGCGCTCTACATGCTCTGGATGGTGGAGCGCGTCTTCTTCGGCCCGGTCACCCACGATGAGAACCGCTCCCTGCCCGACCTGGGGGCGCGGGAGGTGTGCGTGCTCCTCCCGCTGGCCATCCTGATGGTGTGGGTGGGCCTCTACCCTCGTCCCCTCTTCGCCCGGATGGAGGCCTCCACCCAGGTGTGGCTGCGCCAGTCGCGCCAGCGGGTGATCCGCGTGGAGGCGCCGCCTGCCCGCACCGTGGAGCTCGCGCGCCTGCCCCTCCGCAACCAGGCGCGTGCGAACGCGCACGCCGCGGAGGCCGACTTTTTTGAGCCCCACTCGCCTGCCGGGGCGCAAGGAGAGCAAGGGCATCGCGCCGGCTCGGTAGCTGGGGAGGTCCGCCGGTGACCCCCCAGTTCCCCGCCATCGACTGGGCGGGCCTCGCCCCCCTCCTGTTTCTGGTGGGAGGAGCCATCTGGGTGCTCCTGTGGGACGCCTTCAGCCCGCGGCGGGATGAGCGCCTGCTCGCCGCCTTCAGCCTCCTGGTCCTTGCCCTGGCGCTGGCGGCGGGCCTGGCGGGGCGCCCCAGCGCGCCTGCGCGCTGGGGACCCCTGGCGGCGGCACCCGGGTCGGGGGCGACGATGGGGGGGATGTACCTGGCAGACCCGCTGGGGCTCTTCTTCAACGGGGTGATCCTGCTCAGCAGTTTCCTCTCCGTCCTCATCTCGGTCGCCTACAACCCCCGGTGGGACCTGGGGCGAGGGGAGTACTACGGGCTCATCCTTTTCGCCACGGCTGGGATGGTGCTCATGGCCTCGAGCCGGAGCCTGCTGGTGATCTTCCTGGGCCTGGAGGTGCTCTCCCTGAGCCTTTACATCCTGGCGGGGTTCCTGAAGGGGCGGGCGGTGAGCAACGAGAGCGCGCTGAAATACTTCCTGCTGGGCTCCTTCGCCTCGGGCTTCCTCCTCTACGGGGTGGCCCTGATATATGGGGCGACGGGCTCCACCGACCTCGCGCGCATCGCGGCCGGGCTCGCCCGGCGGGGGGCGGGGGCGGGGGCGGGGGCGAGCGCCGCCCGGGACCCCGTCCTCCTCCTGGGGGTGGGCTTCGTGCTGGTGGGCTTCGGCTTCAAGCTGGCGCTCGTCCCCTTCCACATGTGGACCCCCGACGTCTACGAGGGGGCGCCCACGGCGGTGACGGCCTTCCTCTCGGTGGGCCCCAAAGCGGCCGCCTTCGCCGGCTTCTACCGCTTCCTGGTGGGGTTGGGGGCCTTGCGCCCCCAGTGGACCCCCGTGCTCTGGGCCCTGGCCGCCCTCACCATGACGTTCGGAAACGTGGTGGCCATCGCCCAGGTGAACCTCAAGCGCATGCTGGCCTATTCCACCATCGCCCATGCGGGCTACATGCTCATCGCCCTCGTGGTGGGCACCCCCGAGGCGGTGGGGGGGCTCCTCTACTACCTGCTGGCCTACACCTTCATGAACCTGGGGGCCTTCGCGGTGCTGGCGGCGGTGGGCAGCCGCGAGGACGAGGCCCTGAACCTCCCCGACTACGCGGGCCTGGGCTTCCGTCGGCCGGCCCTGGCCCTCTCGCTGTCCCTGTTCCTTCTGGCCCTGGCGGGGGTGCCGCCCACGGCCGGGGTCGTCGGGAAGTTCTACCTCTTCGGGGCGGCGGTCCGGGAGGGTTACGTGGGCCTCGCCCTGGTCGGGGTGATCAACACCGTAATTTCCGTGTATTACTACCTGCGGGTCGTGGTCTACATGTACATGCGGGAGCCCGAGCGGGAGGTCGCCCTCCCGCCGGCGTCGGCCTACATGGTGGCCGCCGTGGCCCTGGCGGTGGTCGGCGTGCTCGACCTGGGGCTCTTCCCGGGGACCTTCATCGAGCTCGCCCGGCACTCCCTGGCTCTGCCCTGAGATGGTTGTGGCGGGCGGGGATTTTGTGGTAGCTTGGCCGTTTAAGGGAAACCTGGGTTTCCCGCGCCGGTAAGGGTGAGAACTTGGAAATTCTGAACCGTTTCTTCGCCGACTACGCCGCCATCAACCGGTACGTGCCGGTCCTCATCTTTGTGCTGGTGGCGGTGTCCTTCGCCGCGGCAACCCTCATCTTCGCCTGGCTGATTCGGCCCAGCCGGCCGGATCCGGAGAAGCTCTCTCCCTACGAGTGTGGCATCCCCCCGATGACGCCGGCTCGCGAGCGGTTCTCCATCCGCTTCTACATCC
>JBHIBR010000287.1:0-3099 GCA_046759145.1 Nitrospinota bacterium
TCCGCATGGGGAAAGGCGACCGCAGGCGCCTCGCCGAGCAGGGGGCGCGCTTCGCTGCCGAGCGGGGCTTCGGGGATGAATCCTGGCTCTCCCACCTGGAGGCGGAGGGCCGCCTGCCCGGGGGGGACCCCGAGCGGGTGAGCGAGCGCGCCTGGTCGCGTGGGAGCGTTCAGCTGGGCTCGCTGGGTTCGGGCAACCACTTCCTGGAGATCCAGGTGGTGGAGGAGATCTACCAGCCCGAGGTCGCCGACGCCTACGGCCTCTTCGGGGGGCAGGTGTGCGTCATGATCCACACCGGGAGCCGTGGCCTCGGCCACCAGGTGTGCACGGATTTTCTGGCCGACATGGACCGCACCCTCCAGCGCTACAAGATCCAGCTCCCCGACCGCCAGCTCGCCTGCGCGCCCTTGAGCTCGCCCGAGGCCCGCGACTACTGGGCGGCCATGACCTGCGCGGCCAACTTCGCCTGGGCCAACCGCCAGTGCATCGCGGGTCGGGTGGCCGAGGTGTTCGGCCGGGTGCTGGATCTCTCCCCCCGCGATCTGGGGATGAGCACGGTGTACGACGTGGCCCACAACATCGTGAAAGTGGAAGAGTACGAGGTGAACGGGGAGCGCCTGCGGCTGGCCGTCCACCGCAAGGGAGCGACCCGGGCTTTCCCCCCGGGCCACCCCGAGGTGCCCGAGGCCTACCGCAAGGTGGGCCAGCCCGTCCTCATCCCGGGCGACATGGGTCGCTTCTCCTATGTGCTGGCGGGGGCGGAGGGGAGCATGCGCTTGAGCTTCGGAAGCACCTGCCACGGCGCCGGCCGAGCCCTCAGCCGCAAGGCCGCCATGCGCGCGGCCCGGGGGCGCTCCATCTTCCGCGAGCTGGAGGCCAAGGGCATTTACCTCCAGGCCCGGGGGCGGGGCACCGTCGCCGAGGAGATGAGCGAGGCGTACAAGGACGCGGCCCAGGTGGTGGATGTGGTGGAGCGGGCGGGCCTCTCCCGCACGGTCGCCAAAATGCACCCCGTGGGGGTGATGAAGGGCTAGGCGCTGCCCGGCGGGCTTGACGACCGGAAGGGGCGCCGATAGAATTTTGCGCCCGCTGGGGAGGTCTAATGTCTGCAAAGGGGAAGATGATGGCGGCCAAACTCGGCCAGCACATGGAGGACTACCTGAAGACCATCTACAAGCTTCAGGAAGAGTCCTCCCCCGTCACCACCAAGGCCATCGCGAAGAGGATGGGCGTCTCGGCCGCCTCGGTGACGAGCATGATGAAGAAGCTGGCGGAGATGGGCCTCCTGCAGTACACGCGCTACAGGGGCGTCATCCTCACCGGGAAGGGGGAGCGGGTAGCCCTGGAGGTCATCCGCCACCACCGCCTCCTCGAGCTCTACCTCACCCAGGAGATGGGGATGGGGTGGCATGAAGTGGACGCCGAGGCGGAGGCCCTCGAGCACGTCATCAGCGAGGAGTTCGAGGAGGTGATGGACAGGGCCCTCGGCCGCCCCACCCGCGACCCGCACGGCGAGCCCATCCCCGGCCGCGACGGCAGTATGGTGGCCGGCGAGCGGGAGAGCCTCTGCGACCTCGAGCCCGGCGAGCGGGGCACGGTGCGGCGCGTCCAGGCGGACGACCCCGCCTTTCTCCGTTACATGGCTTCGCTGGGCATTTACCCCGAGGTCGAAGTGGCCGTGATGGAGAAGGCTCCCTTCAGGGGGCCGCTCACGGTAGAGGTGGCGGGCGACCGCCGGGTGCTGGGGCGCGAGGCCGCCGAGAAGGTCTTCGTGACGCGCTGAGGGAAAGGCGGAAGTAGCGCAGACATTCTGGAGGCGCGGAACCAGCGCCCCCCGGAGGTGACTCCGGGGGGCTGATTTTTGGGCCTCGCCCCTGCCGCGCGTGCTAGAGGCCGAGGGCCTTCAAGGCCCGCCGGAAGTCTTTCGGGTTCACCCAGATGATGGCGCCGAAGCGGCGCCCGCCCGCGCTGAGGGCGGAGCCGGCGGTGACGTTGATGCCGGCCGCGGAGAGCTTCTCCAGGGTCGCCAGCGTGGCCCCGACACGGTCCGGGCCCTGGACGAGGAAGGCCTTCTTCTTCTCGCTCAGCTTGAGCTTTGCCCTCCGAGCGGCCCTCAAGAACGCCGCCGTGTTTTTGGGCACGAAGTCGAGCTGGGCGCGCCCTCCCTCCGGGAACGCGTGGAAGGCGAGCAGATCGACCCTGGCACTCTTGAGCATCGCAAGTACGCGCGCTCCCTCCCCCGGCTTGTCAGGCGTGGTGATGTAGTAGTAGTCCACGGTGCGGACCTTGTCAGGCATGGCGTGTCTCCTCCCTGCGCATCAGGCTGGCATAGATGGATCATCTCCCCCCAAGGAATTATATGCATTCGGGGCAGACGGGACAAACTCTTCCCATCGCCGGCCGATGTGCCAGCATGGGTGCGTTCTCGCTCCGGCCCGCGCCTTGAACCCTCCGGGCCTCGCCCGCGTCGGCGTCTCACCCCCCCGGCGCTGGCGGGAGGCCCTGGGGGAGTATCTCGCCGAGCGGGGCCAGGGCTGAGGGGGAGCCAGGCAGCCCCCGTCGGTCGGGTGAGCCGGGAGGGTTGCCCGCCACCTGGGAGCAGATGAGGCCGGAACCCAGGGCGCTCTTTTCCACGGGGTGTCAACCCCGAAGGGAACCGCCCGGCCGAGGCGGATTTGCCGAAAATTCCTCCACGAACCACCGCACGCTTGCCCGAAGGGTCTCCTCCAGGGGACGGGCGCGGTAGCCCAGCTCCCGCTCTGCCTTCGTGGTGTCGCAGTAGGCGTAGCGGCCGAAATACTCTGCCACCAGGGAGCGGCTCACGGGAGGGGATTTCCCCAGCGGGCGACAGAGGAGCTCGGCTGCGGCACCCACCGTCCATGCGAGCGCCCGAGGGAGGTAGAGCCGCAGGCGCCAGCGACCCAAGAGGGCAGCCAGACGGCGGTAGAACTCCGCCAGGGTCAGGTTCGCCCCGCCGAGCAGGTAGCGCTCTCCCGGGCGCCCCCGCTCTTCCGCCAGGAGGTGTCCCCGGGCCACGTCCCGCGCGTCCACCACGTTGAAGCCCGCCGGGATCACCAGGGCCGGCCGCCCCGCCACGAA